>DASYKU010000055.1 GCA_035995165.1 Mycobacteriales bacterium | reverse complement strand
TCGGCGAGGCGGGCGGGATCGGGGACCGCGCCGGCGTCGATCCCCTTGCGGGCCTGGGTCGCGTCCCGCGGCCGGTCCACCGCGAGCAGCCCGGACAGCCGCCCGCCGGAGTCCAGCCAGACCGCGGACCAGCCGGTCGCGGCGGCCGGATCCCCGCGCCAGAGCGACGGCCGGTCCCCCGTCCGCCAGCCGACCCACTGGACGTACCGGCCGAACTGCTCGGACCAGACGTACGGGACCGGGTCGTAGACCGTGGGCGAGCCCAGCAGCGTCGCCGCGACCGCGGCCGGCGCCCGCAGCGCGTCGTCCCAGTGTTCGGTCCGGACCCGGCGCCCGGCCCGCGGCGACCAGCGGGCCACGCAGTCCCCGACCGCGACCACGCCGGCCGCGGAGGTCGCGCCGTGCTCGTCGACGATGACCCCGCCGGCCGGGTCCACGTCGATGCCGGAGTCGGCCAGCCAGTCCAGCCGCGGCCGGACTCCGATCGCCTCGACCACGACGTCGGCGTCGACCCGTCCCCCGCCGGCCAGCCCGACACCGCGGGAATCGACGGTGGACACGGCGGCGCCGGTCTCGAGCGTGACCCCGGCCTCGGCGTACCAGGGGGTGGTGGCGGCGCCGGCGGCCGGGCCGAGCGCGGTCACCAGCGGGGCGACCCCCGCCTCCAGGACCGTGACCCGGCAGCCGCGCCGGGCGGCCGCGGTCGCGACCTCGGCTCCGATCCAGCCCGCGCCGACCACGACCACCTGCGCGCCCGGGACCAGCGCGGCCCGCAGGTGCAGCGCGTCGGCCGCGCTGCGCAGCACGTGCGCGCCGCCGTCGGAGCCGGGCAGCCGCCGCGGCGCCGCCCCGGTCGCGAGCACCAGCCCGTCCCAGCCGACGTCCCCGGCCGAGGTGGCCAGCACGCCGGGCCGGACCGCGGTCACCGTCACCCCGGTCCGTACGTCCACATCGGACAGCCACTCCGGGTCCAGCGGCGGCGGCTCGGCATCCTCCAGCAGCACCTGCTTCGACAGCGGCGGCCGGTCGTACGGCGGTCCCTCCTCGGCCCCGAGGAGGGTCAGCGAGCCGGCGTACCCCCGCGCCCGCAGCTCCGCCGCGGTCCGGACCCCGGCCAGCCCGACCCCGACCACGACGATCGCGTTCAGGAGTCCTTCTCCGGCTGGAACGTGTAGTTGCCCTGCTTGTCAGAGATCGTGACCGTGAGCCGGACCGCGGCGCCCCGGGCCGGCGTCGCCACGCAGGTGAGGGTGCCGGGCGGGTCGAAGACCTTCACCGCCTCGTCCCCGCAGTCGACCGTGTACGACTGCCCGCCCTTGGCCGAGACGGCCGGCTGCAGCGAGGACTCCAGCCGCCCGACCGGGATCACGGCCTGGTCGCTGGCGACCTTGAACCTGGCGCCGTCGACCCGGTCCACCCGGACCCGGACCCGGACGCCCTCCACCGTGATCGAGCAGGCCCCGGGCTTGTCCGGCTGCGGGCTCAGGTCCGACGGGCAGCTCGCCGGCCCGACCCGCAGGTCCGGGAACGTCCGCGGCAGCTCGGCGTCGATCGTGCGCTGGACGTCGGCCGGGGTGAAGCCGCCGGCCGCGGGGGCCGGGGCCGCGCCGCCGCCGGACGAGCAGGCCGCGACGGTCCCGGCGATCAGGACGAGAAGGGCAGCGGCACGCACGGGCAGGGAGTCTAGGCGGACGGCTTCGTCGCGTCGCGGGCCCAGTCCAGCACCTCCGGGACCCGCCGCCGCGCGCCTCGGGCCCGGGCCGCGGCCGCGTCGGCCGGCCCGAGCAGCGAGTCGACCGCGGCCGCCAGCGCGTCGGCCAGCGGCTTCATCCCGGGCCAGATCGCCACCCCGACCACGCTGCGGGCGTGCGCGGCGGCGCCCTGCAGCTCGGCCGCGAGTGCGGCGTTCCCGCCGGCCAGGGCGAGCCCGGCCAGCCCGTCCAGGCAGTACGCCGACCCCTCCTGGTCCTGCAGGGCCGCGTGCACCCGGGCCGCGTCGGCGAACCGCCCCCAGGCCGCGGCCAGGTCGCCGCCGGCCAGGGTGTCGGCGCCGAGCAGGTCCAGGATCTGGGCCCGCAGGTGGTCGGACTCGACCCGGTCGGCCGCGGCCAGCGCATCGGTGTGCAGCCGGGTGGCGGCGGCCGGGTCGCCGGAGACGAGCGCGAGCTGACCACGGGCGGACAGCGCGAACGCCAGCCCCCAGTCGTCCCCGGCCTGCCGGAACACGGCGACGGCCTCGTCCAGCTGCTCGACGTCGGCGGTGGTGCCGGGCGCGGCCTCGGCCAGCCCGAGCCCGGTCAGCGCGTGCGCCCGCAGCCGGTCGTAGCCGAGCGCGGCGGCCGCGTCCCGCAGCTGGGCCAGGTACGGCTGGGCCCCCGCGGTGTCCCCCACCGCGATCCGCAGCATCCCCCGGGCCCAGAGCAGCAGCGCGGCCTCCTCCGGCGACAGCGCCGCCGCCGAGGGCAGCGCGGCGGCCTGGTCGGCCAGCTCCCGCATCGGCGCCAGCAGTCCCCGCGACCACCAGTACGGGAACAGCGGCGCGGCCAGCCGGACCACGGTCGACGCGTCGTCGTTGGCCAGCGCCCAGCGCATCATCGAGCGCAGGTCGTCCAGCTCGCCGTCGACCCGGCGGGCCCAGAGCCGGTTGTCCGGGCCGATCAGCGCGGGGCCGGCGTTACCGGCGAACGCCCGCAGCCAGTCGCAGAGCCGGGCCAGCGTGGCCCGCCGCTCGCCGCCGGCCTCCAGCCGCTCCCGCGCGTACGCCCGGACCATGTCGAGCATCCCGAAGCGCGGGTCGCCGTCCTCGTCCTCGCCGCTCGGGCCGACCATGCTCTGCGCGACCAGCGAGGACAGCGGCTCGACCGGGTCCGGCTCGGCCGCGACGTGCTCGGCCGCGGCCAGCGTGAACGTGCCGGCGAAGACCGACAGCCGCTCCAGCAGCGCCCGCTCCCCCGGCTCGAGCAGGTCGTAGCTCCACTCGATGGTCGAGCGCAGCGTGCGCTGCCGGTCGGGCAGGTCGACCGGCCCGGCGCGGAGGTCCAGCGGCCGGTCCAGCCGGTCGGCGAGGCGATGCAGCAGCTGTCCCGGCGGCAGCAGCCGCAGCCGCGCCGCGGCCAGCTCCAGCGCGAGCGGGATGCCGTCGAGCCGGCGGGCGATCTGCGCCAGCGCGTCCCGGTCGATCGGGTTCGGGTCGAAGCCGGGCCGGACCCCCCGCGCCCGCTCGATGAGCAGGTCGACCGCGGACGGCTCCGGCAGTGGCGCCAGCGGCACCTCGTGCTCGCCGCGCAGCCGCAGCGGGGTCCGGCTGGTTACCAGCAGCCGTACGGACGGGCAGGCCGCCAGCAGCGCAGCCACGTCGGCCGCGGCCGGCAGCACCTGCTCGAAGTTGTCCAGCACCAGCAGCACCGGCCGGTCCCGCAGCCGGTCGGCCAGCAGGTCCAGCACCGGCGCGCTGCCCTCGGGCCGGACCCCGAGCGAGGCCGCGATCGCGCCCGGCACCAGCGCCGGGTCACCGATCGGGGCCAGGTCGACGAACCAGGCCCCCTCGGGCGCGGCCCGGCCCGCGACCTCCAGCGCCAGCCGGGTCTTGCCGATCCCGCCCGGCCCGACCAGCGTCACCAGCCGGACCCCGGGGCGGCCGAGCAGGGCCGTGACGGCCGCGGCCTCGGCGTCCCGGCCGACGATCGCGGTCGGCGGCAGCGGCAGGTGCGGCGCCCGCAGCCCCGGCGAGCCCGGCGCCGGCGGCGCCGCGAACCGCTCGGTCAGCAGCACGGCCAGGTCGTCGGCGAGCAGGTCGGCCAGCTCCTCCGGCCGCTCGAACGGCTTGTACGCGGCCCGGTCGTCGTCCCGGACCCGGTTCAGCAGCGCGTCCAGCCGCGGCTCCCGGTCCTCGGCCGTCTTGACGTAGATCAGCTTGGGCCGGTCGCCGGAGAGCAGGTACTCGTCCTCCAGCCCGGAGACCGGCTCCCCCGGCGCGACCCAGCCGTACCGGCGCCAGTAGATGCCGACAAACACGTCGCTCTGGGCCAGGTACGCGCGGTACAACTCCCGGGGTGGGTGCGGCCGGGCCCCGAGCTCGAACATCACCGGGGTCAGCCGCAGCCGGGTCACCGCCTCCTTGGCGGCGCCCCGCTCGGCCGCGAGCTCCTGCAGGGTGGACGAGACGAACACGCGCACCCGCCGGTCGGGCGTGAGCGGCGCCCCGGAATCCGGCATGACCTGGAGATTAGCGGCGCGGGAATGCCGAAGGTGACCGAGAATCTTGCACAGTCCTGAAGAAGCGACACGGGGGTGGGAACAGTGACCGGCGAGGTGCGCGGGGTCTCGCGCGGGACGAAGGCGCTGCTGGGCGTCTTCGTGGTGCTGACCGCGCTGGCCACCAACCAGCTCTACGTGCTGTCCGCACACACCGATGCGTACTTCGCCTGGACCATCAAGCCGCCGCTGACCGCCGCCTTCCTCGGCGCCGGGTACGCGGCCGGCTGCGTGCTCGTCGTGCTCGGCCTGCGCTCGACCGCCTGGGCGCACGCGCGGATCCCGGTCGTCACGGTCGCGGTCTTCGCCACCCTGACGCTGGTCGCGACCCTGCTGCACCTGGACAAGTTCCACTTCGGCGCCGACGGCACCATCGCCCGGTTCGCGGCCTGGTTCTGGCTGGCCGTGTACGTCGTGGTCCCGGTCGCGCTGACCGCGCTGACCGTCCGGCAGCAGCGGGCGTCCGGCCCGGACCCGGACCGGCGGCACCCGGTGCCGGCCTGGCTGGCCGCGGCGTTCGGGGTGCAGGGCCTGGTCATGCTCGTGACCGGGGTGGTCCTGTTCGTGGCGCCGTCGACCGCCACCACGCTCTGGCCCTGGACGCTGACGCCGCTGACCGCGCGGGTGGTCGCGGCCTGGCTGGTCGCGTTCGGGGTGGCCGCGCTGCTGACGCTGGCCGAGCGGGACCTGGGCCGGGTCGCGACCGGCACCGTGGCGTACACGGTCTTCGGGGTGCTGGAGCTGCTCGCGCTGCTGCGCTTCCACGACGAGCCGCGCTGGGGCTCGGCCGCGATGATCGGCTACCTGGTCGTGCTGGTGACGATCATCCCGGTCGGCGCGACCGGATGGCTCGCCGCGGTCCGCGCTCGACGCCGGCCGGCGGCCGATGGGACTCCAGCGGCAGCAACCCCAGCGCGTTGAGCCCGACGATGAGCGCCAGCCCGATCCAGCCCGACCAGTACGACACGGCGAACGCGATCAACGGCACCACCGGCACCACCAGCACCGCCGTCCGGAGGTAGAGCGAGAGCGCGGCCGGCTCCACGTCCTCCCGCAGCAGCCCGGCCCAGCGCGCGTAGAGCAGCAGCCCCGCGAACGCCAGCAGCGCGACGAACAGCAGCATCGCCATCAGCCGCACCGCGGTGCCGAGGTCGTGCCGGTTGCCGCTGCCGAGCGCGCTGGCCAGCACCGCGGTGCTGAACGGGGTCAGCGAGTAGACCCCGACCGCGAGCAGGATCAGCAGCGTCGAGTAGTGGTCGGTGCCGCGGCTCCAGGCATCCAGCCGCCGCGACTGCAGCCAGCCCGCGACCATCTGCACGAACCCGATCGCGTACGCCCAGTACTGCGGGGCCAGGTGCAGCAGCTCGGCGCCCAGCTGACCCGGTTCCGCGTCCTCGGGCGGCCGCAGCTCGATGACGAGCAGGGTGGCGGTGATCGCGTACACCCCGTCGACGAAGGCGCCGAGCCGGCCCCACCCGTGCGGGGCGTGGTCGCGCGGGCGGAACCGCCAGCCCTGCGTGATCCACGCCATGGCGGCGAAACTAGCTGCGCCGGCTAACCGGCGAAACAACCAGGAAACCGGTGTCTCACCCCACCAGCGGGAAGGCGTCCTTCCAGACCGGCTCGTAGCCCGCCTTCTCCAGCATGGCCGCGACCTCGGCCGGCGAGCGCTCGTCGGAGATGGAGAACTGCTCGGTCGCCACGCCCGGGGCCGAGTAGCCGCCCGGCTCGGTCGAGGAGCCGGCCGACATCGTGGTCACCGCGATCCGGACCAGCCCGTCCCGCAGCGCCGCCGGCTCCCGGGTGGACAGCACGATCCCGGCCTCGGGCTCGAAGAGCCGCAGCGCCGACAGCGCCTGCACGTACTGGGCGTCGGAGACCGGGACCAGCGGCTGGTAGCCGGACATGGACGGCTTGATCCGCGGCAGCGACACCGTGACCTCGGTCCGCCAGAAGTTCTTCACCAGGAACGCGGCGTGCGCGGCGACGGACAGCACGTCGGCCCGCCAGTCCGCGGCCAGGCCGAGCAGCGCGCCGACGCCGAGCCGCCGGACGCCGGCCTCGCCGGCCAGCTCGGTCGAGTTCAGCCGGCGGTCGTAGTCGCGCTTCCAGCCGGCGGTGTGGGTCTCGCCGTACCGGGTCCGGTCGTAGGTCTCCTGGTAGTGCACGACGCCCTCGAGCCCGGCCGCCACCAGCCGCTGGTACGTGTCGTCGGACCAGGTCTGGGTCTCGATCGACAGCGACGGCACGAGCGGGCGCAGCCGCTCGATGATCTCGACCAGGTAGTCCTGGGAGACCTCGACCCGGTGCTCGCCGGCCACCAGGAGCAGGTGCCGGAAGCCGCGGCCGGTGAGCAGCCCGGCCTCCTGCTCGACCTCGTCCACGGTCAGGGTCCGCCGCGAGATCGCCAGGTCCTTGGCGAACCCGCAGTACGTGCAGGAGGACAGGCAGGCGTTGGAGACGTACAGCGGCGCGTAGAGCCGGACGGCCCGGCCGAACCGGCGCAGCGTGGTGGCCCGGGCGGCCTGGGCGATGTCCTCGATCCGGGCCGTCCCGGCCGGGGACAGCAGCACGGCCAGGTCGGCCAGGTCGCGGTTCTCCCGGCCGAGCGCGGCGGTCACGTCGGCGTCGGTGTAGTCGCGGGTCGACAGCGCGGTGACGTCGACCGTGTCCAGGTAGCGGGCGAACCGACCCTTCGGCGCGGCCATCAGGCTGTCACCGAACCCAGGAACCCGGTGAGCGGGGACGAGGCGTCGGCGCTCGTCGCGTCCGTGACCAGGCCGCGGCCGGCGAGGTAGCCGAGCCGCCCGGCCTCGGTCGCCAGCGCGAACGCCCGGGCCATCGCGACCGGGTCCCGGGACACCGCGATCGCCGTGTTCACCAGCACCGCGTCCGCGCCGGTCTCCATCGCCTCGGCCGCGTCGCTCGGCACGCCCAGCCCGGCGTCCACCACCACCGGGACACCGGCCTGGGCCACGATCACCTCGATCGCGTCCCGGGTCCGCAGCCCGCGGTTGGACCCGATCCAGGCCCCCAGCGGCATGACCGTGGCGCATCCGGCCTCCTCCAGCCGCCGGCACAGCACCGGATCGGCCGAGCAGTACGGCAGCACCGTGAAGCCGTCGGCGACCAGCAGTTCGGCCGCCCGCAGCGTCTCGATCGGGTCCGGCGCGAGCGTCCGCGGGTCGGGCGTGACCTCGAGCTTGACCCAGTCCGTCCCGGTGCCGGCCCGGCCCAGGCGGGCCAGCCGGACGGCCTCGGCCGCGTCGACCGCGCCGGAGGTGTTCGGCAGCAGCCGGACGCCGGGCGGGACGAAGTCGAGGATGTCGCCGTCCCCGGCCCGGTCCAGGTCCACCCGCCGCAGCGCGACGGTCACCAGCTCGGTCCCGCTGGCCAGCACCGCGTCCCGCATGACCGGGTGGGCGGCGAACTTGCCGGTCCCGACGAGCAGCCGGCTCCGCAGCGCCTGCCCGGCCACTATGAAGGGATCTGATTCCACGTGTTCCCACTCCCTCCCCGCGCGGGCATTACCCCGATCGGGTGCTACGGGTCGCGGGCCGGTCGCCCGCCTCTCAGCCCGCTCCGGCGGGCTCCCCGGTGTGTGTACTCAGCCGCCATTCTAGAGGCCCGGCACGAAGTGGTGGGACCACCTGTGCGGTGTCGCTGCCTACACTCGCGACGTGACCGGGACGACCGTGGCCGACCCCCTACCGGGGACGGTGCTGGACCGGCGCTACCGCGTCGACGCGCCGATCGCCCGTGGCGGCATGTCCACCGTGTACGCGGGAACCGACCTGCGGCTGGACCGCCGGGTCGCGGTGAAGGTGATGGCGCCGGCGCTGGCCCACGACCCGGCCTTCACCGAGCGCTTCGTCCGCGAGGCCCGGACGGCCGCCCGGCTCTCCCACCCGAACGCGGTCGCCGTGTTCGACCAGGGGGCCGAGGAGACCCCGGCCGGCCGGGTCGTGTTCCTGGTGATGGAGCTGGTCGCCGGCAGCACGCTGCGCGAGGTGCTGCGCCGCCGCGGCCGGCTGCGCCCGGACGAGGCCGTCTCGGTGCTGGAGCCGATCCTGGCCGCACTCGCCGCCGCGCACCGGGCCGGGCTGGTGCACCGCGACGTCAAGCCGGAGAACGTGCTGGTCTCCACCGACGGCACGGTCAAGGTCGTCGACTTCGGGCTGGCCCGGGCGGTGGCCGCGCCGAGCACGTCGACGCAGTCCGGGATGGTGCTCGGCACCGTCGCCTACGTCTCCCCCGAGCAGGTCGCCCGCGGCGCCTCCGACGCCCGCACCGACGTCTACTCGGCCGGGATCCTGCTCTTCGAGCTGCTCACCGGCGCCCCGCCGTACGGGGGCGACTCGGCGCTGGCGGTGGCGTACCGGCACGTGCACGACGACGTGCCGCCGCCCTCGACCCGGGCGCCGGGCATCCCACCCGAGCTGGACGAGCTGGTGCAGCGGGCGACCCGGCGCGAGCCCGGCGGCCGCCCGGCCGACGCGGGCGCGTTCCTGGCCGAGCTGGCGATGGCCCGCACCGACCTGGGGCTGCGCAAGGTGCCCTCCCGGGAGATCGCCGGCGCGCTCGGCGTCGAGCCGCCACCGGCGGCGGCCGGCGCGACGGCATGGACCGGGCCCACCGGGCCGACCGCCCCCTCGACCCGGGGGCCGCGCGGGACCACCGCACTGCCCGCGTACGAGCGGCCGGCGGCCGGGCGCCCCGCGTACGAGCGGCCGGCGGCCGGGCGGCCGGAGCCGCGCCGCGGCGCGAGCCGGATCAGCCCGGCCGACGGGAGCGCCTGGCCGGCCGAGCAGCGCCGCAAGCGGACCGGCCGGCTGGTCGCGGCCTTCCTCGTGCTGGTGTTCGCGACCGGCGCCGGCGCCGCGGCCTGGTACTTCGGCAACGGCCGGTTCGTCGCCGTACCGCAGCTGTCCCAGCTGTCCCGGGCCCAGGCCAGCAGCCGGGTCGCCGACGCCGGGCTGAGCGCGACGTTCACCGGGCGGAGCAGCGAGACCGTGCCCGACGGCCGGGTGATCGGCTCCGATCCCGGCGCCGGCGGCCGGGTGCTGCGCGGCCGCTCGATCACCGTGGTGCTCTCCACCGGCCGCCCGCCGGTGCCCGTGCCCGCGGTGGCCGGGCAGGACGAGGAGGACGCGGTCGCGGCTGTGCAGAACGCCGGCCTGCGCCCGCAGGTCGTCGAGCAGGCCAGCGTCGAGGTCGAGGCCGGCCTGGTCGTCTCGCAGGCCCCGGCCGGCGGGACGGCCGCCCGCAACAGCGTGGTCCGGCTGGTCGTGTCCACCGGCCCGGCCGAGGTCGAGGTCCCGGACGTGCGCGGGATGTCGTTCCAGTCGGCCCAGCAGAAGCTGGCGGCGGCCGGCTTCCAGGTGAAGGTCCGGGCGCTGAAGTTCGGCAACGTACTGGCCCAGTCGCCACGCGGCGGCACCACCCGCAAGCAGGGCACCACGGTGACGATCTACGGGATCTGACCTGCTAGCCTCCGTCCCGTGCCGCGCTTCGAGTATGCCGACCGGTCCGGGATCCCCGGGTCGGGCCGGCGGTGCGCGCACTAGCCGACCCACCCGCCTTCGAGCCCCGGACCACTGCGGTCCGGGGCTTTCGTCGTTCTAGGAGAGCCCCAGATGGTCATCGTGATGACCGCCAGCGCCACTGACGACGACCTCACCGAGGTCGTCGCGCACGTCGAGAGCGCCGGCGGCTCCGCCTTCGTCAGCCGCGGCGTCACCCGCACGATCGTGGGTGTGGTCGGCTCCGAGGAGGTGCTGGAGACCGTCGACGTGGGGTTGCTGCCCGGGGTGGGCGAGGTCGTCCGGATCACCGCGCCGTACAAGCTGGTGAGCTCGGAGAACAACGCCCGGCGCAGCACGGTCAGCGTCGGCGGGGTCCCGATCGGGCCGGACACGTTCACGCTCATCGCCGGGCCGTGCGCGGTCGAGTCGGCCGAGCAGACGCTGGCCGCGGCCCAGCAGGCCCGCCGGGCCGGTGCGACGCTGCTGCGCGGCGGCGCCTACAAGCCCCGCACCTCGCCGTACGCGTTCCAGGGGCTGGGCGTGGCGGGGCTGAAGATCCTCACCGAGGTCAGCAAGGAGACCGGCCTGCCGGTGGTGACCGAGATCGTCGACCCGGCCGACGTCGACGTGGTCGGCGAGCACGCCGACATGTTCCAGATCGGCACCCGCAACATGCAGAACTTCCCGCTGCTGCAGGCGGTCGGCTCGGCCGGCAAGCCGGTCATGCTCAAGCGCGGCCTGACCGCCACGTACGAGGAGTGGCTGATGGCGGCGGAGTACATCGCCCAGCGCGGCAACCTCGACATCGTGCTCTGCGAGCGCGGCATCCGCGGCTTCGAGCCGTCCATCCGCAACATGCTCGACGTCTCCGCGGTGCCGATGGTGCACTCGATGTCGCACCTGCCGGTCATCGTCGACCCGTCGCACGCGGCCGGCCGGCGGGACCTGGTGCTGCCGCTGGCCCGGGCCGGGATGGCCGCCGGCGCCGACGGCGTGATGGTGGACGTGCACCCGGAGCCGGAGCGGGCGCTCTGCGACGGGGCCCAGGCGCTGTCCGGCGACCTGCTGGACGAGCTGACCGTCGCGGTCGCCACGATCCCCTCGCTGCTCGGCCGCCGTTCCGCGGTCACCGCCGAGAGGATGAGCCCGAATCGGTAGGGTTCATCGGTGATCGGCAGGCAGGGGCGCGTCACCGGCCGGATCGGTCCCGGGCTGGTGGGCGAGGTGATGCTCACCGTCCGCGGCGGCTCGGAGGCCTTCTACGCGTACGCGGCCGATCCCGGCACGACGATCGATGTGGGGACATTGGTCCTGGTTGTCGAGTACGACGCCCCGCGTACCGTCCTCGTCACGCCGCTGAACCGCTGAACCGCTGATCTGGAGCTCGTCGTGACCGTGTTGATCCTCGCCGGTGTCGTCGTCGTCGCGGTGCTGGTGCTGGTGCTGCTGTTCCGGATCGTGTGGCGGGTGGCGGAGCCGAACCAGGCGCTGATCATCTCCGGGCTCGGCGCGCACGGGGTGAACGGCGACACCGCGGAGAGCCTCGGCTTCAAGATCATCACCGGCAAGGGCACCATCGTCGTACCCGGCTTCCAGACCGCGCGGCGGCTGTCCCTGGACACCCAGGGCGCCCAGCTGCAGGTCTCCTGCGTCACCAAGCAGGGCCTGCCGGTGATGGTGCGGGCGGTGGTGATCTACAAGGTCGGCGACGACTTCACCTCGATCGCCAACGCCGCCCGGCGCTTCCTGGACCAGCAGGACCAGATGAGCTCGACGATCCACGAGCTGTTCGCCGGGCACCTGCGCTCGATCGTCGGCTCGCTGACGATCGAGGAGATGATCCACAACCGGGACGCGCTGACCGGCCAGGTCCGGCAGTCCTCGGCCGTGGAGATGAGCAAGCTCGGGCTGGTCGTCGACTCCCTGCAGATCCAGGAGATCGACGACGAGTCCGGCTACATCGCCAACCTGGGCAAGCCGCACGCGGCCGCGGTCGCCGCCGCGGCCCGGATCGCCGAGGCCCAGCGCGACCAGGAGGCGACCCAGGCCGAGCAGGTCGCGAACGCGGCCAAGGCCGGCGCCGTCCGGGAGAGCCAGATCCTGCAGGCCGGCTACCAGGCCGAGATCGACCGCGCCGCCGGGACCGCGCGGCAGGCCGGCCCGCTGGCCGAGGCCAGCGCCCGGCAGGAGGTCGTGGTCCAGGAGACCCGGGCCGCGCAGCTGGAGGCCGACCTGGCCGAGCAGCGGCTGCAGTCACAGGTGCGCAAGCCGGCCGACGCCCGGGCGTACGAGACGACGACCGGCGCGCAGGCCGAGCGGGACGCCCGGATCAGCCGGGCCGAGGCCGACGCCCGGGAGACCGAGCTGCGGGCCGCCGCCGACGCCCGGCAGACCGAGCTGGGGGCGACCGCGGACGCGATGCGGGTGGAGGCGGCGGCGACCGCGGAGGCGGCCGCGACGCGGGCCCGCGGGCTGGCGATGGCCGAGGCGACCCGGGCCACCGGTGAGGCCGAGGCGGCGGCGACCCAGGCCCGCGGGCTGGCCGAGGCCGAGTCGGCGCGCGCCCGCGGCCTGGCCGAAGCGCAGTCGATCGAGGCCCGGGCCAAGGCACTGGCCGAGAACCAGGAGGCGGTCGTCGCCCAGCAGCTGGCCGAGCAGTGGCCGGCGATCGTGGCCGCGGGCGCCGGCGCGTTCGGCAACATCGACCACATGGTCGTGCTCAACGGCGCCGACGGAGTGTCGGAGCTGCTGGCCAAGGCGCTGACCATGGGCGGCACCGGGCTCGGCCTGGCCCGGCAGCTGCTGTCCGACCTCGGCTCGGACAGCAGGCCCGCCTCGTCCAACGGGACCCTCCCCAGCCGGCAGGACTGACCCGGTCCGCGGGGTACGGATCCTTTCGGCGCAGCGAAACCCGGACGATACGAGAGCGATCGGAGCAGCGCGAACCCTCGACATCGGATGACGAGCGTGATTCGGTCCGTTACGGGCATCCCCATGTCCCGCCCGTGCCGCCGAAGAACGGGAGTGTTCCGTGTCGAAACCTGCTCCACCCGCCGTACGCCGCCGTACTCCACGCCCGCCGGGCCTGGTCGCGGCCGCGTCCGTCGCCCTGCTGGCCGTGACCGGGCTGCCGGTCGCCGCCGCCGCGGCGCCCGCCCCGGGCGTCGCCACCGTCAGCGTGGCCGCCCCGGTCGCGCTCACCGCCGAGGGCCAGAGCGCCGACGTCTCGCTGGTGCTGTCCACGCCCTCCGGCGCCCCGCTGGCCACCCCGGTCACGGTCTCGTACGCGACCGGCAAGGGCACCGCCACCGCGGGCGCCGACTACACCGCCGGTTCCGGGACGGTCACCTTCCCGGCCGGCACCGCCTCCGGCGCCACCCGCGACATCGCCGTCTCCGCCACCACGGACACGACCGCCGAGACGGCCGAGACGGTGCCGGTCACGGTCACCTCCTCGACCCCCGGCGTCGACACCGCGAAGGCGAGGGCCACGGTCGTCATCGACGCCAACGGCCTGCCGTACCTGAACGCGAAGCTGTCCGTCGCGGCCCGGGTCCGGGACCTGATGGGCCGGATGACGCTCCAGGAGAAGATCGGCCAGATGACCCAGGCCGAGCGGGCCGCGGTCACCGACGACCCGTCGCTGGTCGCGTCCGACCTGCTCGGCTCGCTGCTGTCCGGCGGCGGCTCCACGCCGACCCCGAACACGCCCGAGGCCTGGGCGGACATGGTCGACACGTTCCAGGCGTCGGCGCTGACCACCCGGCTGCAGATCCCGATCCTGTACGGCGTGGACACCGTGCACGGCCACGGCAACCTGGTCGGCGCGACTGTCTTCCCGCACAACGTCGGCCTCGGTTCGACCCGGGACCCGGCGCTGGTCGAGAACGTCGAGCACGTCGCGGCGACCGAGACCCGGGCGACCGGGCCGCAGTGGGCGTTCGCGCCGTGCCTGTGCGTCGCCCGGGACACCCGCTGGGGCCGCTCGTACGAGTCCTTCGGTGAGGACCCGTCGCTGGTGGAGGCCATGGAGACCTCCATCGACGGCTTCCAGGGGCCGCAGGCCTCCGGGCTGGCGCGGCCGGACCGGGTCCTGGCCAGCGCGAAGCACTTCGCCGGTGACGGCCTCACCACGTACGGGACGGGATCGGGTACCTACACGATCGACCAGGGCGTCGACCAGGTCAGCCGGGCCGACTGGAACCGGCTCGCGCTCGCGCCGTACGTCCCGGCCGTGCAGCAGCACAAGGTCGGCACGATCATGCCGTCGTACTCGTCGGTGGACTTCACCGACGACGGCCTGGGCAACCCGCTGAAGATGCACGCCGACGAGGACCTGATCACCAACGTGCTCAAGGGCCAGCTCGGCTTCGACGACGGGTTCGTGATCTCCGACTACAACGCGATCGACCAGCTGCCCGGCGACACCTTCGCCGAGCACGTGCGGATCGGCGTCAACGCCGGCACGGACATGTTCATGCAGCCGAACAACTTCGCCGACTTCGAGTCGACGCTGCTCGGCGAGGTCAACGCCGGCCGGGTCACCCAGGCCCGGATCGACGACGCGGTGAGCCGGATCCTCACCAAGAAGTTCCAGATGGGGCTGTTCGAGCGGCCGTTCACGCCGCGGCAGAACCTCGGCCAGGTCGGGTCGGCCCAGCACCGGGCGGTGGCCCGGCAGGCCGTGGCCGAGTCCCAGGTGCTGCTGAAGAACTCCGGCAACGTGCTGCCGCTGAAGAAGAACCAGAAGGTCTACGTCGCCGGCCGCAACGCCGACGACATCGGCAACCAGGCCGGTGGCTGGACCGTGCAGTGGCAGGGCGTCTCCGGCGACGGCGTCATCCCCGGCACCACGGTCCTGGACGGGATCAGGCAGGCCGACAGCAACGTGACCTTCAGCGCGGACGGCTCGGCCCCGACCGCGGGCGCGGACGTCGGCGTGGTCGTCGTCGGCGAGACGCCGTACTCGGAGGGCTTCGGCGACGTGGGCGCCCCGTCGTGCAACTTCTGCACGCCGCAGCAGCTCGAGCCGAAGTCGATGACCCTGGACGCGGCCGACGCCGCGACCGTGGACAAGGTCTGCGCCGCGATCAGCAAGTGCGTGGTGCTGGTCGTCTCCGGCCGGCCGCAGGTGTTCGACTCCAGCAGCGTCGATGCGCTGGTGGCGTCCTGGCTGCCCGGCAGCGAGGGTGCGGGCGTCGCGGACGTGCTGTTCGGCGCGAAGCCGTTCACCGGCCGGCTGTCCCAGACCTGGCCGGCGAACGCCGACCAGGAGCCGATCAACGTCGGCGACGCGAACTACGCCCCGGCCTACCCGTACGGGTGGGGGCTGCGGACCGACGGTCAGCGGGCCCGGCTGGTCGCGGCCCGCAACTCGCTCGGCACCGGGGACGCGGCGCTGCGGGCGGCCCGGGCGGACCTGGCCACGGCGCTGACGCCGCGGTTCTGGTCCGGTCAGACCGTCAAGGACAAGGCGTCCGTGGTGGCGGCGCTGGCCCGGGCGGCGGGCGACCTGACCCGCACCACCCGGGACCCGTTCGCGGCCGGCGACAAGGTCGTCTCGGTCGTACGGGACCTGCAGCAGTCGGTCGCGGTGGCGGGCCGGGCGCCCGCGAACGCGGCCGCGCTGTCGGCCCAGGCGGACGTGCAGTCGGTGTCCGGCCAGCCCGGCCAGGCGATCGCCACCCTGATCGCGGCCGGCGCACTGCGGTAACGCACTGACCGAGGGCCCGGTGTCGGCGGCATCGGGCCCTCTGTCATGCGCGGAGCATCTCGGCGACCTCGAAAGCCAGCTCGAGGGCCTGCTGGGTGTTCAGGCGCGGGTCGCAGGCGGTCTCGTACCGGTTGTTGAGGTCGGCGTCGCTGATCTCCTGCGCGCCGCCCAGGCACTCGGTGACGTCCTCGCCGGTCAGCTCGACGTGGATGCCGCCGGGGTGGGTGCCCAGCGCCCGGTGCACCTCGAAGAAGCCGCGGACCTCGTCCACGACCCGCTCGAAGTGCCGGGTCTTGTAGCCGCTCGCGCTCTCCTCGGTGTTGCCGTGCATCGGGTCGCACTGCCAGACCACCGGCCGCCCGGTCGCCAGCACCTTCTCGATCACCGGCGGCAGCAGGTCGTGCACCTTGCGGTTGCCCATCCGGGAGATCAGCGTGAGCCGGCCCGGCTTCGCGGTCGGGTCGAGCCGCTCGACCAGCTCGGCCACGTCCTCCGGCTTGGCCGACGGGCCGACCTTGAGCCCGATCGGGTTCGACAGCCGGGACACGAAGTCGATGTGGGCGCCGCCGAGGGAGCGGGTCCGGTCGCCGACCCAGATGAAGTGTCCGGACAGGTCGTACGCGCCCTGGCCGCCGACGCCGGCCCGGGTCAGCGCCTGCTCGTACTCCAGGATCAGCGCCTCGTGCGAGCAGAACAGCTCGACCGACTGCAGGCTCTCGTCCCGGATCCCGCAGGCCTTCATGAAGTCCATGGCCCGGCCGATCTCCCGGGCCAGCTGCTCGTACCGGGCGCCGGAAGCGGAGGTGCGGACGAAGTCCTTGTTCCAGTCATGCACCCGCGACAGCGCCGACTCGCCACCGGTCGCGACCGCCCGCAACAGGTTCAGCGTCGCCGCCGCGGTCTGGTACGCGCGCAGCAGCCGGCCCGGGTCGGGCCGTCGCGCGTCCGCGTCCGGGGCCAGGTCGTTGACCATGTCCCCCCGGTACGACGGCAGGCCGAGCGCGTCCAGCGGGGTCGAGCGGGGCTTCGCGTACTGCCCGGCGATCCGGGCGACCTTCACCACCGGGACGCTCGCGCCGTAGGTCAGCACGATCGCCATCTGCAGCAGCGTCTTCAGCGTCGCCCGCAGCGCCGGCTCGGTCGCCCCGGCGAAGGTCTCGGCGCAGTCGCCGCCCTGCAGCAGGAACGCCTCGCCCCGCGACACCGCGGCCAGCCGCTCGGTCAGCGTGTCCACCTCGGACGGTACGACCAGGGGCGGCAGTGCCGACAGCGCCGCCGCGGCCGCCCGCAGCGCCGCCGCGTCCGGCCACTCGGGCTGCTGGGCCGCGGGCAGCGAGCGCCACGCGTCCAGGCCCAGGTCGTCCGGTCGCAGATCCGGTCGCAGGGAGAGGTCGGTCACGGGACCAGCGTAGACAGGGGCGCCATCCGGACCGGGTCGACCTCGCGCAGCAGCCGGACGGCGTCGGCGGCGCCGATGTCGATCGCCGCGTATCCACCGCTGCCGGCACCGGTGGCGACCGTGACCGTGGCCAGGCCGGCCCGGCGCTGGAAGAAGGTCTGCCGGACCGTCGCCCCGACCACCCCGCGGCGGGCCAGCACGACCTGGCGGCGGCGCAACGAGCCCGACCGGACCGAGACCGAGCGGGCGTCGACGGCGTTGCCGAGCCCGGCGTACCGGTCCAGGGCGAGCGGGATCCCGATCAGCGCCAGCCCGAGGCAGACGGCCAGCCCGGGCCAGAGCCGGAACGCGCCGAACAGCGCCGCGGGCACCAGCCAGGGCAGCACGGCCCGGACCAGCCGGCGGCGGCGGGCCGCGGCCGGGTGCCGACGCAGCGGCGGGTCGAAGCGGGTCACCGCGGCCGCGGCCACCGACCGGGCCACGGTGGCCGGGCCGAGCGGCAGCAGCTGGCCGCGCCGCCCCGTACCGCCCTCGTCGTCTCCCCCGCCGAGCCCGGTGACCAGCGCGGTCAGCCGGGCCGCCCCGACCGCGCGCAGCGCCAGCGGCTCGGCCAGCGCGTAGCCCCGGATCCGGTCGTGCTCCAGCGAGACCTGCCGGCGCGAGAGCAGCCCGCGCTCGGCGACCAGGGTGCCGCCGCGGCGGGTCAGCGTGAACCCCCAGTTGGCCACCGCGGCCGTGATCACCGCGCCGATCACGGACAGCACGATCACCACCGCGGCCACCCCGGCCAGCAGCAGCAGGCCCGGGCGCTCGCCGAGCGCGTCCTGCAGCCAGCGCCGCAGGTGCAGCGGCAGCCGGACGTCGTCGGCCAGGTTGGCCAGCGCCCCGAACGCGGCCAGCGGGGCGAGCAGGTAGCCGCCGACCAGCGGGGCGTAGAGCAGCCAGCGCGGCTCGAACCGGGCCAGCAGCTGCGGCGGGGCGGGCGCCGGAACGGGCGCGCCGGGCGCCGCACCGATCGGACCCGGCGCCGGGCCCGCCGGATGGACCGGCACCTCGCGCAGCAGCAGATCGCGCAGCATCGACCCCTCGACCGCGCTGACCGAGTCCAGGACCGCCTCGTCCTCCTTGCCCCCGGTGGCGGCGGCGTCGACCCGGACCGAGACGATCCCGAGCAGCCGCTGCAACGCCGAGGCGTGCACGTCGACCCCGCGGATCCGGTCCAGCGGGACCACGGTCAGCGACCGGCGCAGCAGCCCGCGCTCGACCACCAGCCGCCCGTCCTGCACCCCGTACGAGGTCCGCAGCCACTCGACCACCGCGCCGCCGACGGCGAAGACCAGCACCGCGACCACGATCGCGACCAGCCCGGCCGACCGGAACCCGCCGCGGACGCCGAGCACGGCCAGCAGCGGCAGCAGCGCCCCCCAGTACTGCCGGAGCGAGGACAACGTGAGCAGCCGGGTCACCAGCGTCCGCACGTCGAGCCGCCGCCGCCCCACCGGCGGCGGCCCGAACACGCTCACTGTGCCGGCCCTCGTCCGCCTCGCCGGTCGCTCCGCTCCGCGGGCGCCCGCACGGGGAACCGCGTCCCGGGGGGCCTGCGATGCTCGCTCCCTCGCCGGCTCACGTG
The DNA here is from genome assembly GCA_035995165.1 of Mycobacteriales bacterium. Lineage (NCBI taxonomy): Bacteria > Bacillati > Actinomycetota > Actinomycetes > Mycobacteriales > Mycobacteriales bacterium. The sequence goes on along the minus strand of DASYKU010000055.1, from coordinate 8,432 downwards.
GCCTCGTCCCGGATGGTGTTCGCGCGCAGGCCGAGGTCGTGGGCGACCGCGGCCGCGATCGGGGCGGAGAGCTGTTCGATGCTGGTCGACCCCGCGTGCGAGGCGGTCCGGACGCTGATCGAGGTGAGCCCGAGCAGCTGCTGCAGCGGCCCGCGGGTGGTGTCCACGGTCTGGATCCGGCTGACCGGCACGATCCGCCAGGTCCGGGTCACCCAGCCCTCGAGCGTGTAGACGGCGTCGGCGGTGACCTCCCAGCGGTGCACCCGGTAACGCCAGAGCGGCTCGACCACCACCGACACCAGCGCCAGCGGCACCAGCAGCCAGCGCGCCACGGCCAGCACGATCTCGAACCAGCGCGGCACGTCGTCGTTCGCCAGCACCCGGGACAGGACGAGTACGCCGGCCGCGATCACCGCCGTGACCAGCGCCCCCTGCAACGCCCAGAGCCAGCGGGCGCCCGGGTCGACCCGGTGCGCGGGCGGCCGCAGCGGCAACCTCGTCCCCGGTGCGGCCATGGTCATTGCATACAGGATGCGCTACAACGCGAACGCCCGGTTGGCCTCCCGGCAGAACTCGGGCAGGTCGTCGGGGTTGCGGCTGCTGATCAACGTCCAGCCGGCGCTGGTGTCCACGTGCACGACCTCGTCGACCCAGCTCGCGCCGGCGTTCTCCAGGTCCGTACGCAGGCTCGGCCAGGAGGTCATCGTCTTGCCCTTCACCGCGCCGGCCTCGATGAGGGTCCAGGCCGCGTGGCAGATCGCCGCGACCGGCTTGCCGGCGTCGACGAACTCCCGGACCAGCGCGACCGCACCGGACTTCACCCGCAGCTGGTCGGCGTTGACGACCCCGCCGGGCAGGACCAGCCCGGCGAAGTCGTCGACCGACGCCTCGTCCACGGCGTGGTGTACCGGGAACCGCGCGGCCCGCTCGCGGCCGGTGAAGGCCTGGACCATCCCCGGCGCGGGCGCCAGCAGCACCGGCCGGCCCCCGTCCTGCTCGACGGCCTGCCAGGGCGAGGTCAGCTCGGCCTGCTCGACGCCTTCGTTCGCGACGAGGAAGGCGATCCGCCTGCCTGCGAGTGCACGGGCCACGTGGGTCCCTCTCTTCGGAGTGCCGGGGGGTATTGGGTGCCCCTACCCCGCGGGCCGCGCGCCCACCCGGCCGGCTCAGCCGAAGAAGACCTCCGCCTCCGCGTACCGCTCGACGGGGACGGTCTTGAGCTCGGCCGTCGCCTCGGCCAGCGGGACCCGGACGATGTCGGTGCCGCGCAGGGCGACCATCTGCCCGTATGCCCCGGCCTGGACCGCGTCGATGGCGCCCAGCCCGAACCGGGTCGCCAGCACCCGGTCGAACGCGGTCGGCGTGCCGCCGCGCTGCACGTGCCCCAGCACGACCGCGCGGGACTCCTTGCCGGTGGCCTTCTCGATCTCGTCGGCCAGCATCTGCCCGACGCCGCCGAGCCGGACGTGCCCGAAGGCGTCCTTCTCGCCGGCGACCAGGGCCATCGTGCCCTCCTTGGGGGTGGCTCCCTCGGCGACGACGACGATCGGCGAGTAGTGCGTCTGGAACCGGCGCTCGACCCAGTCGCAGACCGCGGTGAGGTCGAAGGGCTGCTCCGGCACCAGGATCACGTTGGCGCCGCCGGCCAGGCCCGCGTGCAGCGCGATCCAGCCCGCGTGCCGGCCCATGACCTCGACGACCAGCGCGCGGTGGTGCGACTCGGCCGTGGTGTGCAGCCGGTCGATCGCCTCCATCGCGATGTTCACCGCGGTGTCGAAGCCGAACGTGTAGTCCGTCGCGGCCAGGTCGTTGTCGATCGTCTTCGGTACGCCGACGACGTTCACGCCGTCGTCGAACAGCCGCTTGGCCACCCCGAGGGTGTCCTCACCGCCGATCGCGACCAGCGCCTCGACCCCGGCCGCGGCCAGGCCGGCCTTGACCTTCTCCATCCCGCCGTCGACCTTGTACGGGTTGGTCCGCGAGGTCCCCAGGATCGTGCCGCCCCGCGGCAGGATGCCGCGGACCTGATCGACACCCAGCGGTGCGGCCTCGCCCTCCAGCGGGCCGCGCCAGCCGTCCCGGAACCCGACGAACTCGTGCCCGTACACCGAGACACCCTTACGGACCACCGCCCGGATGACCGCGTTCAGTCCTGGGCAGTCACCGCCGCCGGTGAGCACGCCGATTCGCATCGTTCCTCCTCGGCTCCGGTGCGACCCGGAGCGGCTCCGATCAGGTCCGCGCGAGCCTAGCGGGGGGTGACCTCGGCCATCTCCGACCACCCGTCCTGCGGGATCGTCGTGTTGATGATCCGGGGCCGGCTGGCGACCACGTCCGGCATCCAGTCCATCGCGGCCTTGAAGTGGTCGGAGCCCACGTGCGCCGCGGCCGCGTCGTCCTGGAAGCCCTCGACCAGGGTGAACACGTTCGGGTCATCGACGTTGCGGTTCCACTCGAAGAACACGTTGCCGGGCTCGCCGCGGGTGCCCGCGGTGAAGTCGGCGACGCGGTCGAGGAACGTGTCGGCGTACTCGGGCCGGACCGTCCACTTCACCACGATCAAGATCATCTTCAGCTCCTCGGGCCGTACGGACACTGCCCGGAACCTACCGCCGTACGGTGACGCGATGCGCTTCCACTACGACTGCGAGTTCATCGAGGACGGGGCGACCGTCGAACTGGTCTCGATCGGGATGGTGGACGAGGCCGGGCGCGAGTTCTACGCGGTCTCCACGGAGTTCGACCCGGACCGCGCGATCCCGTGGGTGCGCCGGCACGTGCTGGACAAGCTGCCCTCCCCCGCCGACCCGGCCTGGCGCAGCCGGACCCGCATCCGCGACGATCTGCACGCGTTCCTCACCGAGCCGGGCGAGCCGATCGAGCTCTGGGCCTGGTACGCGGCCTACGACCACGTGGTGCTGGCGCAGCTGTGGGGCTCGATGCCGGGGCTGCCGCGGGAGATCCCGCGCTTCACCCACGAACTGGCCCAGCGCTGGGAGGACGCCGGCCGCCCGGCGCTGCCGACCGGTGGCTCGGACCGGCACGACGCGCTCGCCGACGCCCGCCACAACCTCGCCCGCTGGCACGCCATCGAGGCCGCCCGGCTGCCCTGAGCGGTTCGTTGGCGGGCGCTCCTACGGTCCGGCCCCCGCCTGTCGGAGGCCACCATGACCGTACGGATCGCCGCCCTCGCCGTCGCGCTGGTCGCCGCCGGTACCGCCCTGCTCGGCTCCGCCGGCCCGGCCCCGGGCCACTGCGAGGACGTGAGCGGGGCCCGGACGCCGCCCGGTCGCGGGCGGCGTCCGGCGCGTCAGCTGGCCTTCTGGTCGGGCAGCCGGGCCGGGCGGTCGGCGTCGGTGATCTCGGCCGCGTCCGGCAGTCCGATCTTGCCCCGGGCCGCGATCTGGGCCTTCACCTTGGCCGCGTAGAGGTCGACGTACTCCTGGCCGGACAGCTGCATCAGCTCGTACATGATCTCGTCGGTCATGGACCGCTCGACGAACCGGTCGCCGGCCAGCCCCTCGTACCGGGAGAAATCCAGGACCGGGCCGAAGCGGACGCCGATCCGGCGGATCCGGGGCAGCTTCTTGCCGATCGGCTGCACCTTCTCGGTGTCGATCATGGCCACCGGGATGACCGGCACGCCGGCCTCCAGCGCCATCCGGGCCACGCCGGTCTTGCCCCGGTAGAGCCGGCCGTCCGGGGAGCGGGTGCCCTCGGGATAGATCCCGAGCAGCTTGCCCTCGTCCAGGATCCGCCGTCCGGTCTCCAGCGCGGCCTTGGCCGCCGAGCCGCTGCTGCGGTCGATCGGGACCTGGCCGACGCCGGTGAAGAACATCCGGCTGAACCAGCCCTTGAGCCCGTGACCGGTGAAGTACTCCTGCTTGGCCAGGAACGTCACCCGCCGCGGCACCATCAGCGGCATGAAGATCGAGTCGGAGAACGAGAGGTGGTTGCTGGCGATGATCGCCGCACCCGTCTCCGGCACGTTCTCCGCGCCCTCCACCTGGGGCCGGAACAGCAGCCGCAACCAAGGACCGAGGACGACGAACTTCAACAACCAGTAGAACACCGCGTCCTCCTTCGTCACCGGGAGCCTACGGGCGGGTGGCCGGATGCGACAACGACGCCCGACCGACCGAAGTCCGCGACACATCGTCAGCGGGACGTGCGACGATGGAAGGGCAGCGGCGACAGGGAGGTGCGGCGTGGGCGTGCTGCCCGGCGCGGAGCCGTTCGCGGCCAGCGGCGGCGAGGTGGGTGTCGTGCTGAGCCACGGCTTCACCGGCACCCCGCAGAGCCTCCGGCCGTGGGCCGAACACCTCGCGGCCGCCGGCCTGAGCGTGCGGCTGCCCCGGCTGCCCGGACACGGCACCCGCTGGACCGACCTCAACGACACCCGCTGGCCGGACTGGTACGGCGAGGTCGAGCGCGCCTTCGACGACCTGCGGTCGACCTGCGACCGGGTCTTCGCGATGGGCCTGTCCATGGGCGGCACGCTGGTGACCCGGCTGGCCGAGCAGCGTCCGAGCGAGGTCGCCGGGCTGGTGCTGGTCAACCCCTCGTTCGGGACCGAGCGCAAGGACGTGAAGTACGCGTTGCCCCTGCTGCACCGGTTCGTCCCGTCGCTGCCGGGGATCGCCAGCGACATCCGCAAGCCCGGCGTCACCGAGCTCGCGTACGACCGGACACCGCTGAAGGCGATGCACTCGCTGTCCCGGCTCTGGCCGCTGGTCGCCGCCGACCTGGGCCGGGTCACCGCGCCGGTGCTGCTGTTCCGCAGCCGGGTCGACCACGTCGTCGAATCGATGTCGGGCCGGCTGCTGCGGACCGGGGCGAGCTCGACCGAGGTCACCGAGGTGCTGCTCGAGGAGTCGTACCACGTCGCCACGCTGGACCACGACGCGCCGGCGATCTTCGCCGGCAGCCTGGAGTTCGTCCGGACCCATTCCGCCACCCCGGCCGCGGGCTGACGTGCCGGGCGAGGGCAGCCGGCGGGGCCGGCGCGACAACGGGCTGGACGCGGCCGCGTTCGTGCCGCTGGTGGACGTGGACCCGCGCGTCGGCGAGCACCTGCTGGACGTGCTCGGCTCGGCCGGGGTGCCGGCCTTCCTGGAGCCGTCCGCCGACGTCGAGCCGTACACGCGGACGCTCTCGCTGCCCTCGCCGCCGACCGACCGGCTCTGGGTGGATCGGGACCAGCGCCAGGAGGCCCGCGAGATCGTCGACGCCGAGACGCCGCACGGCACCCGGCCGGAGCCGCAGTCCCGCGACGACGAGCCGTCGCACGGGCTGTCCGACGCGGCCGAGGAGCGGGCCTGGCAGGCCATCATCGCCGGCTGGACGGCGCCGGCCGACCGCACCGAGCAGCCCCCCGCCACCGACCCCGACCTGCGCCCGGACACCGAGCCGCGGCCCGACAACGGACCCGAGGCCGGGACGCGGCCGGGGTCGCTGCGCGGCGACGGCTGGCTGGGCGGGCCGCCGATGCCCGACCGGGCGTACCGGGACCGCGACGACCTCATCGCCGACCCCTGGTCCGACGCGGAGGCCGAGCGCAGCCGCCGCCGGCGCACCCGCGGCGGCCCGGCCGACACCGACCCGCTGCCGACCGGCAAGGACCTGGACAAGGCGGCCGAGCTGCGGGCCCGGTACGAGGCCGACGCCGAGCGGGCCGCCGACGACCTCTGGATCGACGGGCCGCCGACGCTCGACGACGACACCGAGGAGCACTTCGAACCGCCGCCGCCCCCGCCGGTCCCCCGCCCGTCCCGGCACACCGTGCTCGCGGTGCTGCTCATCGCGCTCGGGATCATGTTCATGGCGGTGCCCGGCTTCATCGGGCTGGACGACCAGGCGGGGCTGCTGCTCGGGGTGATGTCGGTCCTGGCCGGCGGCGTGCTGCTGGTGCTCCGGCTGCGCGAGACCCGCTCCGACGACGGCCCGGACGACGGCGCGATCGTCTGACCTCCGCGTTACCCTGCGGCGCGTGAAGCTGACCGAGACCGTGGAGATCACCGGCCACCTGATGGACACCGGCGTCCTGGCCCGGGTGCTCGACGACGTCCTGGAGTACGGCGGGGACTACAAGGTCGACCGCCTCGACCTCGGCCGCGAGCACGACGACGAGTCGTACGCGCGGATCTCGGTCGGCGCGGACGACGACGAGACCCTGCACCGGATCCTCAACCGGGTGCAGATCCACGGGGTCAACCCGGTGCACGCCGTCGACGCCGACCTGCAGCCGGCGCCCCGGGACGGGGTGTTCCCGGACGAGTTCTACTCGACCACCAACCTGGTGACCGAGGTCCGCCTGGACGGGCAGTGGCACCCGGTGGACCGGGCCGAGATGGACTGCGGGCTGGTCGTCACCGACGACGCCGTCCGGGTCGTGCCGGTGTCCGACGTGCAGGCGGGCGAGCAGGTCGTCTGCGGCGCCACCGGCGTCCGGGTCACGCTGCCGGTGGCCGAGGAGCTGGCCGACGGCGACGGCTTCGCGTTCATGTCCTCGACGGTGTCCAGCGAGAAGCCGCAGGCGCTGCTGGTCCGGCAGATCGCCGAGCGGGTCCGCGAGGTCAAGGCGGCCGGGACGAAGGTGCTCTGGGTCGGCGGGCCGGCGATCGTGCACACCGGCGCGGCGCCGGCGATGGTCGCGCTGATCCGGGCCGGGTTCGTCGACGTGCTGTTCGCCGGCAACGCGCTGGCCACCCACGACATCGAGTCCTCGCTGTACGGGACCTCGCTCGGCGTCGACCTCAACCGCGGCGCCGGCGTGCCGCACGGACACGAGCACCACATCCGCGCGATCAACCAGATCCGCCGGGCCGGCTCGATCGCGGACGCGGTCTCGCAGGGCCTGCTGACCAGCGGCGTGATGCACGCGCTGGTCTCGGCGGGCAAGAAGTTCGTGCTGGTCGGCTCGGTCCGCGACGACGGCCCGCTGCCGGACGTCTACACCGACGTCATCGAGGGGCAGCGGGCGATGCGGGCCGAGCTGCCCGGCGTCGGCTTCTGCATCATGGTCGCGACGATGCTGCACTCGATCGCGACCGGGAACCTCCTGCCGGCCTCGGTGCCGCTCGTCTGCGTCGACATCAACCCGGCCACGGTGACGAAGCTCGCCGACCGCGGCTCGGCTCAGGCGGTCGGCATCGTCACCGACACCGGCCTGTTCCTCGAACAACTCGCCCGCGAACTGGTCCCCGACTACAAGGGCTGACCCCCGCTCGCCGACTCCGCCGAGGACAGCTCACCTGATCATGGTGAAGCATCACGAGCAGGGAACCGTCGTCGATGAGCGGCCATCGCGGTGCGAGGAGTCGGGTCGGTGGGTTGTAGCAGGTCAAGCTGCCCGATGGTGAACGCCGCGGCCTCCCCGCAGAGCAGGCGTGCGACCTGTCATGCCGTGGCGGCCGGGACGACCGCGCTCATCACGCAGTTGCCCTTACCCTTCGATCGCTCGTAGCTGAACCCGAGCCGCTCGTACATGGTCCGGGTGGCGTTGTAGAGGAACGATGCCGAGGTCTTCGTGCCCTCGGGCAGGTCGTGCGGGTACGCCTCGACGAGGCCGCCTCCCGCCGCGGCGATCAGCGCCAGCGCATCCCGCGCGGCGACCGCGGCCATTCCCGCGCGACGGCAGGCGCGGTCGACGAACACGCAGGTGATCCGGTAGTCCGGCGTCTGGGCGACGCCCTGCTCCCACTCCTTGCGGTGGTGGATGTTCGGTAGCTCGGGAACCGTCCCGAACTGGGCCCAGGCGACCGCGACGGCACCGTCGAAAACCAGGGCAGCGTGCGCACGGCCGGCCTCGACCAGACGCCGCTTGAACTCGCGCTGGCCAAGCGCCCGGCGCTCCTCCTTGGGATCCGGGTGGAGGTGGAAGTACGTGCACCAGCAACCACCCCACACGCCGTTGTGCCGTTCGGCGAGATCCGCGAACGCGTCCCACCTCTGCATGGTCAGGGATTCGATCCGGTAGCCGTCCACCGTCAGGGTGCCCATCCGCAGACGGTATTAGGCATTCCGGACGATCGACGACCGGATCCACCGGCCGTCCTGCCTACTCCTGGTCGAAGGGCGAGCTGCGGGCGTGAACGTCGCAACCGACGTATCAGCTGCGCAATCCGATGCGTGGTGGCGCCCGAGGCCGCCGCCCTCAGCCCAAGTGCGCACATCTGCCGCCGACCGCGTGAGGTCACCGCGCCTCGCGGGCTCCCCCGATGTGACGCTGTGTGACAGCACCAGCCGGGGTCGGCCGGGGATGTCCGGCTGGGGACGTGGGCACCACGGCGTGCGCGAGCTCGAGCTCACGGCCGACTACCAGGAGAAAGTCGCCGAGGAACGGGCCCGCGAACGAGAAGAGAAGGAACGCCTGCGTGAGGAACGCCGCGTGCAGCAGGAGATCGAACGCGAGCGCGTCCGGCTGAACAAGG
>DASYKU010000054.1 GCA_035995165.1 Mycobacteriales bacterium | reverse complement strand
GGAGCGGGTGACCGGGATCGAACCGGCATGGCCAGCTTGGAAGGCTGGGGCTCTGCCATTGAGCTACACCCGCGTGTGCCGGGACCAGCGTAGCGGTAGGTCGGGGGGTACCCGTCTACACTCGCGGACGGCGCCGGGGTGTGGCGCAGCTTGGTAGCGCACTCGCTTTGGGAGCGAGGGGCCGTGGGTTCGAATCCCGCCACCCCGACCAACGACCGTCCACTGCCCCGGTGGCGGCCGAGCATGCCCCCGGATGAGGAGACGAGCGCGTTGAAGAGCACAGTCGAGACCCTGAGCCCGACGAGGGTCCGGCTCGCCGTCGAGGTGCCTTTCGACGAGCTCAAGCCCAGTGTCGACAAGGCGTACGCCAACATCGCCAAGCAGGTGCGCGTGCCCGGCTTCCGGCCGGGCAAGGCGCCGGCCCGGATCATCGACCAGCGGGTCGGCCGGGCGGCGGTGCTGGACGAGGCGGTCCAGGACGCGCTGCCGCGGGCGTACTCGGACGCGGTCCGGGAGAACGAGGTGCGCGCGCTGGGTCAGCCGGAGATCGAGCTGACGAGGTTCGACGACGGCGAGAGCCTGGCGTTCACGGCCGAGGTCGACGTGCGGCCCGAGGTGACGCTGCCGGAGTACAACGCCCTGCCGGTCAGCGTCGAGGACATCGCGGTCGGCGACGACGAGATCGACGAGCAGATCGCGGCCATGCGGGAGCGGTTCGCGGTGCTCAAGGCGACCGACCGCCCCGTCCAGGACGGCGACTACGTGTCCATCGACCTCAAGGCGACCGTCGACGGCGAGGAGGTGCCCGGCGGCTCGACCACCGGCCTGTCCTACGAGGTCGGCAGCGAGTCGATGATGCCGGGCCTGGACGAGGCGCTCGTCGGCGCGAACGCCGGCGACACGCGCGAGTTCACCACCGACCTGGTCGCGGGCGACTTCGCCGGCCAGACCGCGGCCATCGCGGTGACCGTCCGCTCGGTGAAGGAGAAGGAACTGCCGGAGCTGGACGACGACTTCGCCCAGACCGCCAGCGAATTCGACACGCTGGAAGAGTTCCGTGCGGACGTCCGGAGCCGGATCGAGCGGGTCAAGACCCTGGAGCAGGGCGGTCAGGCCCGGGACAAGGTGCTCACCGCACTCCTGGAGTCGACGGACGTGCCGCTGCCGGAGTCTGCTGTGCAAGGTGAGTTCGAGTGGCGGCAGCACGACATCGGGCACCAGCTCGAGAACGCCGGCATCGACATGGACACCTACCTCGCGTCCGAGGGCCAGTCCCCGGAGACCTTCCAGGAGCAGCTGCGCTCCAACGCCGAGGTCGCGGTCAAGACCCAGCTCCTGCTGGACGCGATCGCCGACGCGGAGGAGATCGGCGTGTCCGACGCCGAGCTGACCGAGCGCGTCATCGCCCAGGCCCAGCAGTACGGCGTCTCGCCCCAGGAGTTCGCCCAGCAGGTGACCCAGAACGGCACCCTGCCGGCCCTGGTCGCGGACATCCGCCGATCGAAGGCGCTGGCCACGGTGCTGGAGCGGGCGACGATCACCGACACCTCGGGCAACACGGTCGACCTGGAGCACCTGCGGCTGTCGCGGCCCGACGACGGCGAGACCGGCGAGGCCGAGGAGACGCCGGAGGCGGCGGCGGTCGCGTCCGAGGCCGGATCGGCGACCTCGATCCGGCCGATCGGGCCCTGAGAACCGGCGCCTGCGCCGTCAGCGAACACCGACTCGCCCGGCCCGGAACGGCCGCACCCGCGAGTTAGTGTCGAGTCAGAGGTTCAGTACACCCGACAGGAGAGCTGTGAGCGCCATCGAACCCGTTCAGCCGATCCGCGTCCTGCCCGACCTGCGGTCTGCGGGGGCGGGCATGACCCTCAACGACTCCGTCTACGACCGGCTGCTGCGGGAGCGCATCATCTTCCTCGGCCAGCCCGTGGACGACCCGATCGCCAACCAGATCAGCGCGCAGCTGCTGCTGCTGGCGGCGGAGGACCCCAAGCGGGACATCCACCTCTACATCAACTCGCCCGGCGGCTCCGTGACCGCGGGGATGGCGATCTACGACACGATGCAGCTGGTCGAGTGCGACGTGGCGACGTTCGCGATGGGCCTGGCCGCGTCGATGGGCCAGTTCCTGCTGTCCTCCGGCGCCCCCGGCAAGCGGTACGCGCTGCCCCACGCCCGGATCCTCATGCACCAGCCCTCCGCCGGCATCGGCGGCACGGCGTCGGACATCGCGATCCAGGCCGAGCAGTACAAGCTGACCAAGCGCGAGATGGCCGAGCTCACCGCGCAGCAGACCGGCCAGACGGTCGAGCAGATCGAGAAGGACGCCGACCGGGACCGGTGGTTCACCGCCGCGCAGGCCAAGGAGTACGGCTTCGTCGACGAGGTCATCGAGCGCGTGCAGGAGATCCCCGGGGCGTCGGGCCCGGCGCCGGCGTAACCAAGACGACACAGGAGACGCCATGAGCGACTTTGCCCCCTCCGCCCGGTACATCCTGCCTTCCTTCGTGGAGCGGACGAACTACGGGATCAAGGAGTCCAACCCGTACAACAAGCTTTTCGAAGAGCGGATCATCTTCCTGGGTGTGCAGATCGACGACGCCTCGGCCAACGATGTGATGGCCCAGCTGCTCACGCTGGAGTCGAACGACCCGGACCGCGACATCGTCATGTACATCAACTCGCCGGGCGGCTCGTTCACCGCGCTGACGGCGATCTACGACACGATGATGTTCGTCCGGCCGGACATCCAGACCGTCTGCATGGGCCAGGCCGCCTCGGCCGCCGCCGTCCTGCTCGCGGCCGGGTCGCCGGGCAAGCGGGCGGCTCTGGAGCACGCCCGCGTGCTGATCCACCAGCCGTCCGCCGAGGGCCAGGGCCAGGTCTCCGACCTGGAGATTCAGGCCAATGAGGTCATGCGGATGCGCTCCCAGCTGGAGAGCATCCTGGCCCGGCACACCGGCCAGACGGAGGAGCAGATCCGGCTCGACATCGAGCGGGACACGATCCTCACCGCCGAGCGGGCCAAGGAGTACGGCATCATCGACGACATCATCACCACCCGTAAGTTGTCGCAGCTCAAGGTCTGACCGGCGCCCGGGCCGGACCGGCTCGCCGGTCCGGTAACGGGGCCGTCCGGGTGATCGTGGCGGAACCGGCCGTGCCGCAACCGAAAGGTGGGCACAAGGGTGGCTGGACGAGGTAGCGTCAACTAATGCACCGGCTAGCGGCCCGGTGTCCGAGAGGGAGAGGGTCGTAAGGTGGCACGCATCGGAGACGGCGGTGATCTGCTGAAGTGCTCCTTCTGCGGCAAGTCGCAGAAGCAGGTGAAGAAGCTCATCGCCGGCCCTGGCGTGTATATCTGTGACGAGTGCATCGATCTCTGTAACGAGATCATCGAGGAAGAGCTCTCGGAGAGCTCCGAGCTCAAGTTCGACGAGCTGCCGAAGCCGACCGAGATCTTCGACTTCCTCAACCAGTACGTGGTGGGCCAGGACTCGGCCAAGAAGCAGCTGTCGGTCGCGGTCTACAACCACTACAAGCGGGTCCAGGCCGGCGGCGAGTCCGGCCCCCGCACCTCGGAGGGCCAGGTCGAGCTGGCCAAGTCCAACATCCTGCTGCTCGGCCCGACCGGCTGCGGCAAGACGCTGCTGGCCCAGACGCTGGCGCGGATGCTGAACGTGCCGTTCGCGATCGCGGACGCGACCGCCCTGACCGAGGCCGGGTATGTCGGCGAGGACGTCGAGAACATCCTGCTGAAGCTGATCCAGGCCGCGGACTACGACGTCAAGCGGGCCGAGACCGGCATCATCTACATCGACGAGGTCGACAAGATCGCCCGCAAGTCGGAGAACCCGTCGATCACGCGGGACGTCTCCGGCGAGGGTGTCCAGCAGGCGCTGCTGAAGATCCTCGAGGGCACCACCGCCTCGGTGCCGCCGCAGGGCGGCCGCAAGCATCCGCACCAGGAGTTCATCCAGATCGACACCACCAACGTGCTCTTCATCGTCGGCGGCGCGTTCGCCGGCATGGAGAAGATCATCGAGGCGCGGGTGGGGCGCAAGGGCATCGGCTTCGGTGCCGAGCTGCGCAGCAAGTTCGACGTGGACTCCTCGGACGTCTTCGGTGACGTCATGCCGGAGGACCTGCTCAAGTTCGGCATGATCCCCGAGTTCATCGGCCGGCTGCCGGTCATCACGAACGTGCGCAGCCTGGACCACGAGGCTCTGATCTCCATCCTCACCGAGCCGCGCAACGCGCTGACCCGGCAGTTCTCGAAGCTCTTCGAGCTCGATGGGGTCGAGCTGGAGTTCTCCGACGACGCCCTCGAGGCGATCGCGGACCAGGCCATCCTGCGCGGGACCGGCGCCCGCGGGCTGCGGGCGATCATGGAAGAGGTCCTGCTCTCGGTCATGTACGAGGTGCCGAGCCGGGACGACGTGGCCCGCGTGGTCATCACCCGCGAGGCCGTGCTCGAGAACGTCAACCCGACGATCGTGCCGCGCGAGACCCCGAAGCGGGAGCGTCGGGAGAAGTCCGCATAGGGTCGCCTGCTCCGTTCCGCGGTGGTTCCTTTGCCGCAGCTGCTCCGTTCCGCAGCTCGTTCCTCGCTGAGTCACGCCGCCGCTGGTCGGACTCCTCACGCTGGCCGGGGGGACGACCCCGAAACTCTCCGATGTGGCGTTTTCAGAGTGCTGACTCTCGTTCGCCGCTGACATAGCGCGCCGGTCGTGCTCGCGCTGCTCGGCGGGCTCTTCCGTCGATCAACATGTACCGCTTGGTCAATTGCGTCTGGTCAATCCGTGCCGCCGGGTCGGGCCTGGTGCTCGGCTGACCGTGCCGCCGGCGAGCGTCCCGGTGTCGGTCGGGCCGTCGGTGTCGAGCTTGGCTGTCGGGTTGGGGACCGGTTCAGGAGGTCGGGCGGGTGGTGGGGCTTTCGAGGATCTCGCGCATGTCGCGGCGCATGGTGGAGCGGAGGTCGGCGCGCAGCTCGCCCATGCGTTGGTCGCCCTCGCCGAGGCCGGACTCGATGTGCTCGAGGCGGACCGACATGATCTCCAGCGTCTTCGCCATCGAGAAGACCTCGTCCCGGACTCGCTCGACCCGGTCGATCGAGCGGAACAGGGCTCGGGCCAGCAGGACGAGCGCCGCACCCACCGCGATCGTCAGCACTACGAGCGCGCACCACGCGAACGCCATCACCGCAGACTCACCTTTCCTCCGTCGACTCCGCCGAGCAAACCTCGACGACGGACGGTAGAGCCTCACTCGTGCGGCCAGCCAATCGGCATCGAAATCTGTGGACGACCACTTCGCCTGTGGACAGCGGTTCGCAATGCCCTGGCCGGGCTCCGTACCATCCCAGCGTGACCGTGACAGAGCCAACCCGCGACCCCGCCGGGGCCAAGCCCGGTGCCGATCTGCCCAGCCAGTTCGTTCCGGCGCAGGTAGAAGGCCCGCTCTACGAGCGGTGGGTGGAGCGTGGCTACTTCACGGCCGGCACGCCGGAGGACGCGGCCAAGCCGCCGTTCGCGATCGTCATCCCGCCGCCCAACGTGACCGGCTCGCTGCACCTCGGCCACGCGTTCGAGCACACCCTGATGGACGCGCTGACCCGGCGCCGCCGGATGCAGGGCTACGACGCGCTCTGGCTGCCCGGCATGGACCACGCCGGCATCGCCACGCAGAACGTGGTGGAGCGCGAGCTCGCCAAGGATGGCCTCTCCCGGCACGACCTCGGCCGCGAGGCGTTCGTCGAGCGGGTCTGGCAGTGGAAGGCCGAGTCCGGCGGCAAGATCCTCGGCCAGATGCGCCGGCTCGGCGACAGCGTCGACTGGTCGCGCGAGCGGTTCACGATGGACCAGGGCCTGTCCCGGTCCGTGCAGACCGTCTTCAAGAAGATGTTCGACGACGGCCTGATCTACCGGGCCGAGCGGATCATCAACTGGTGCCCGCGCTGCCTGACCGCGCTGTCCGACATCGAGGTCGAGCACACCGACGACGAGGGCGAGCTCGTCTCGATCCGGTACGGGGAGGGCGACGCGTCGATCGTGGTCGCGACCACCCGGGCCGAGACGATGCTCGGCGACACCGCGGTCGCGGTCCACCCGGACGACGAGCGCTACAAGCACCTGGTCGGCACCGAGGTCGAGCTGCCGCTGACCGGCCGCCGGATCCCGATCGTGGCCGACGACCACGTCGACCCCGCGTTCGGCACCGGCGCGGTCAAGGTGACCCCCGCCCACGACCCCAACGACTTCGAGATCGGCCGCCGGCACGAGCTGCCCTCGCTGACGATCCTCGACGAGCGCGGCGTCGTGACCGCGCACGGTCCGTTCCAGGGGCTGGACCGGTTCGAGGCCCGGCCGGCCGTGGTGGCCGCGCTGCGCGAAGAGGGCCGGGTCGTCGCGGAGAAGCGGCCCTACCTGCACTCCGTCGGCCACTGCTCCCGCTGCGGCACGACGGTCGAGCCGCGCCTGTCGCTGCAGTGGTTCGTGCGGGTCGAGTCGCTGGCCAAGGCCGCCGGCGACGCGGTGCGCGAGGGCAAGGTCGCGATCCACCCGACCTCGCTGGAGGGGCGTTACTTCGCCTGGGTCGACGACATGCACGACTGGTGCATCTCGCGGCAGCTGTGGTGGGGACACCGCATCCCGGTCTGGTACGGGCCGGACGGTGAGGCCGTCTGCGTCGGCCCGGACGAGCAGCCGCCGGCCGGCGAGGGCTGGACCCAGGACAGCGACGTGCTGGACACCTGGTTCTCCTCCGGACTCTGGCCGTTCTCCACGCTCGGCTGGCCCGACGACACCAGCGACCTGCACCGGTTCTACCCGACCAGCGTGCTGGTCACCGGCTACGACATCCTGTTCTTCTGGGTCGCCCGGATGATGCTCTTCGGGCTCTACGCGATGGACGGCGTGCAGCCGTTCGACGTGGTCGCGCTGCACGGCATGGTCCGCGACAAGCACGGCAAGAAGATGTCGAAGTCGTTCGGCAACGCGGTCGACCCGCTCGACTGGATGGACGCGTACGGGTCGGACGCGCTGCGCTTCACCCTCGCCCGCGGTGCCAACCCCGGTACCGACGTGCCGATCGGCGAGGAGTGGGTGCAGGGCAGCCGGAACTTCTGCAACAAGCTCTGGAACGCGGCCCGCTTCGCGCTGCTCAACGGCGCCACCACGGCCGAGCCACTGCCGCCGGCCGTCGAACTGTCCACTGTGGACCGGTGGTTGCTGTCCCGGCTGTCGGCGCTGACGGCCGAGGTCGACTCGGACTACGAGCATTTCGAGTTCGCCAAGGCGGCCGAGTCGCTCTACCACTTCGTCTGGGACGACTTCTGCGACTGGTACGTCGAGCTGGCCAAGGTGCCGCTGGCGGCCGGCGGCGAGTCGGCCCGCCAGACCCGGCTGGTGCTCGGCCACGTGCTGGACACGGTGCTGCGGCTGCTGCACCCGGTGGTGCCCTTCGTGACCGAGGAGCTGTGGATCTCGCTCACCGGCGGCGAGTCGTTGGTGGTGGCGGAGTGGCCGGTGGCCGACGCGGGCCGGCTCGACCCGGGCGCCGAGGCGGAGTTCGCGGCGCTGCAGGACGTGGTCACCGAGGTCCGGCGGTTCCGGTCCGAACAGGGCCTGCGGCCCGCGCAGCGGGTCGGTGCCCGGCTGATCGGCCTGGAGGCGAGCGGCATCGCCGCGCACGAGCCGCTGGTGCGGTCGCTGACCCGGCTGGACCCGCCGGGGGAGGGGTTCGCGCCGACCGCGTCGCTGTCGGTGCGGTCGGTCAAGGCCGAGCTCGACCTGTCCGGCACGATCGACGTCGGAGCCGAGCGGGCGCGGCTGACCAAGGACCTCGCGGCCGCGCAGAAGGAACTGCAGACCGCGACCGCGAAGCTCGCCAACACCGCGTTCATCGACAAGGCGCCCGAGCCGGTGGTGGCCAAGGTGCGCGGCCGGCTCACCGCGGCCGAGGCCGAGATCGAGCGCATCTCGGCCCAGCTCGACGCGCTGCCCTCGTCATGACCGGACCGGAAGGCCGCCGCTCGGCCAGGAACCGCCCGGCCCGCGGCCGGGGCCAGGACCGGACCCAGCAGGACCGGGCCGACTTCGATCGGGTCCGGGCCGAGCTCCGGACCCGGTGGCCGGAGTCCCGGCTGGAGCCGTCGCTGGACCGGATCCGGATGCTGGTCGACCTGCTCGGCGACCCGCAGCGCAGCTTCCCGGTGATCCACGTCGCGGGCACCAACGGC
The DNA here is from genome assembly GCA_035995165.1 of Mycobacteriales bacterium. NCBI lineage: Bacteria > Bacillati > Actinomycetota > Actinomycetes > Mycobacteriales > Mycobacteriales bacterium. The sequence continues at coordinate 28,208 of DASYKU010000054.1, read as the reverse complement.
AAGACGACGACGACCCGGATCATCGACGCGGTGCTGCGCGGCTTCGGGCTGCGGGTCGGCCGTTTCACCAGCCCCGACCTCGTCTCGGTCACCGAGCGGATCAGCGTGGACGGTGAGCCGATCAGCGAGCGGCGGTTCGTCGACACCTACGACGACATCCGGCCGTACCTGGACCTGGTGGACAAGGAGCAGCCGGTCGCGCTGTCGTACTTCGAGGTGCTGACGGCGATGGGCTTCGCGGCGTTCGCCGACGCGCCGGTCGACGTCGCGGTCATCGAGGTCGGCATGGGCGGCAGTTGGGACTCGACCAACGTCGCCGACGGGCGGATCGCCGTGGTGACCCCGATCGGGCTGGACCACACGAAGTACCTCGGGGACACGGTCGGGCAGATCGCGGTCGAGAAGGCCGGGATCATCAAGCCCGAGTCGATCGCGGTGCTGGCCGCCCAGGAGAACGAGGCGGCCGAGGTGCTGATCCGCCGTTCCATCGAGGTCGGCGCGACGGTGGCCCGCGAGGGTGCGGAGTTCGGTGTGGTCGACCGGTCCATCGCGGTCGGCGGTCAGGTGCTGACGATCCAGGGCCTCGCCGGCCGGTACGAGCAGCTGTTCCTGCCGCTGCACGGCGCGCACCAGGCCCAGAACGCGGCCGTCGCGCTGGCGGCGGTCGAGGCGTTCCTCGGCGTCAACGCCGAGACCGGGATCATGGACGTCGAGGTCGTGCGGGAGGCGTTCCTCGGCGTCAGCTCGCCCGGGCGGCTGGAGATCGTCCGCGGCGCGCCGACCGTCATCGTCGACTCGGCCCACAACCCGCACGGGATGGCGGCGACCGTGGAGGCGCTGGCTGAGTCGTTCTCCTTCCGCCGGCTGGTGGGCGTCATGGCCGTGCTCGCCGACAAGGACGTGACCGGGATGCTGGCGCTGCTGGAGCCGGTGCTGGACGAGATCGTCGTCACCGAGAACTCCTCCGGCCGTGTGCTCAACGCCGATGACCTCGGGGCCGCCGCGGTGGAGATCTTCGGTCCCGACCGGGTCGTGGTCGAGCCGCGGCTGGACGATGCGATCGAGACGGCGATCCGGCTGGCCGAGGAGAGTGACGACGAGCAGGTCTCCGGGTCCGGGGTGCTCGTGACCGGATCGGTCGTCACCGCGGGCGAGGCCCGCACGCTGCTCGGCGCCGGGCGCAGGCCGGGATGAACACGCCCGACCCGCGCAGCTCTCACCCGGCGCCGGACGCGCGGGATTCGGCCGACGTCCGCGGTGCCGGCGAGGACGCGGCCGTCGGTTCTGCGGGGGAGCCGGCCGGGGCGGCTCGGGATCCCGCCGGGGACGCCTCCGGGGCTGGGGACGCTGCTGGGGCGGGAGCAGCGGCGGGGGCGCGGCGGCGGGACCATGCGGTGCGGGGGGTGCTGGCAGCAGGGTTGATCCTCGAGGGGATCACCGTGTTGTTCGTGCCGCTCACGGTCGCGCGGATCGGCGACAACGGGCTCAGCGGCAGCAAGCTGGCGTTGCTGCTCGTGCTGGCGGTGGCGTTGTTCGCCGCCGCCGGGATCCAGAAGCGGCGGGCCGGGCAGGTGGTCGGCTCGGTCCTTCAGGTCGCCGTGATCGCGACCGGCGTGATGGTCGGCGCGATGTACTTCCTCGGTCTGCTGTTCGCCTGCGTCTGGGCCTACCTGCTCTGGATCCGCGCCGAGATCGCCCGGGCCGCGGTGCGCGCCGGCGCCCCGCGCTGAGCGGCGCCCACTCCGACGAGCCCGACCTCGAGGTCGCGCCTCGTGCGGGAGGGCCGGGGTGGGCTTGGCGGGACCGGACCACCTAGGCTTTTGCTCCCGTAGAGAGAACGAAGGAGTTCCGTGGAGACCGAGCGCACCCTCGTCCTGATCAAGCCTGACGGCGTCGCCCGTGGCCTGGTCGGTGACGTCCTCGGCCGCATCGAGCGCAAGGGTCTGCGGTTCGTCGCGCTGGAGCTGCGCACGCTCGACCGGGAGACGGCCGAGACCCACTACGCCGAGCACGTCGGGAAGCCCTTCTACGGCCCGCTGCTCGACTTCATCACCTCCGGCCCGCTCGTCGCGATCGTGGTCGAGGGCCCGCGGGCAATCGACGCCTTCCGGCAGCTCGCCGGCGCGACCGACCCGGTCAAGGCCGCGACCGGCAGCATCCGCGCCGACAACGCGCTCGAGGTGCAGAAGAACATCGTGCACGGCTCCGACTCGCCCGAGTCGGCCAAGCGCGAGATCGGCGTCTTCTTCCCGAACCTCTGACCGGAGGGCTGGGCGCCGGAGCGCCCGAGCGCCCGAGGTCGGAAGACCGGAGGGCCCGGATCGTCCGAGGGCCGGAAGGTCGGAGGCCCCCGTCCGAGGGCCGGAGGCCCGGAGCGCGGGAGGGCCGGGTCGCCGGGTCGCCGGAGCGCCGGAGCGCCGGAGCGCTGGACGGCCGGAGGCCCGGATCGCCCGAGGGCTGGACGGCCGGAGGGCCGCCCGCCACGGCGGGCGGCCCTCCGGACCGGTCAGTGGAGCAGGGAGATGCTCTGGGTGTAGGCGTCCTGGTTGGGCTTCGTCACGCCCGGGCGCCCGCGGAAGTCGGTCCAGCAGGGATGGATCCGCAGGTCCGCGCCCACCGCGATCGCGCTGTAGTCGCCGATGAACGTGCCCTGGATGGTCTCGTCCGGGTCCTCCAGGCTCGCCGCCGGGAACTGGATGCGCGGATCTGAGGTCTGCGTCGTGATTCGCTGGATCGCCCCCGAGCGCAGCGTCGAGATCCCGATCCCCTTCCAGTACGCGTAGTCCAGCCCGACCCCGCCCGCGTTGTAATGCCGGGTGTAGGAGCTGACCGCGACCAGCCCGGCCACCGTCGCCACCGCGCTGAACACCTCGTCCTGCGGCGTCCCGATCACCCGCACCGACCAGCTGCGCCCGCCCCGCGACGCGGCCACGATGTTGTCGCCGTTGGTCTTGATCGACTCCCCGTCGGCCGTGTACCGCCCGTTCCGGTCGTCGTTCCAGGTCAGCGCCAGCCGGTCCGTCACCGGGTCGTACGCCAGCTGCGGGAAGCTGTTGATCCGGAAGTTCTCCCCGGTCAGCGCCTCACTGCCGACCTCCTCGTTCACCGGGAAGTCGAAGTTGGTGTCCACGATCGCGTGGCTGAACGTGCGCCCGTGGTCCGTGGAGCGGGCCACCACCGTGACGTCCCGGTCGTCCAGCGCGTCGCAGTCGAGCGTCGCGCACTCCGTCCCCTCGTACGCGAGGTAGAGCGTGCCGTCTCGCCCGACCTGCGGGTTCGAGCCCTGCGAGAACGGGGTGAGGCCGCCGGTGAACCCCGCCAGCGTGCTGTCCACCCGGACGAAGTGCCCGAACGTACGGCCGAAGTTCGTCGAGGAGGCGACCACGATCGGCGACTCGAGGTAGGCGCCCTCGGGCGTGTCGGCGAACCGGGTCCAGCTCACGTACACGCGGCCGGAGGTCTTGTCCGCGGCCAGCCAGATCTTGTCGTTGAAGAACGTCGTCGGCGTGAACGTGCCGTGCGCGTCGACGCCGTCGAGCTGGATGATCGTCGGCTGGCCGAAGTGCAGGCCGCCGTCGTGCGAGACGCTGACCACGATCCCGCTCGGGGCCTCGGTGCCACCGGCGGCCGGTGCGGCCCGGCTGAACACGATGTTGCCGTAGTAGACGGTGTTACCCGGCCCGAAGGCGAGCACCGGGTCGCCGGCCGAGTCCATCGCGGTCAGGGCGCCGGTGGCACCGGTCGCGATCGTCAGTCCCGGCAGCAGCGTGTTCTTCCAGGTCTTCCCGCCGTCGAGCGACGCGTACGCCCAGCCGGTGCTGTCGTTGCGGTCCTCGCGCGGCACGAATACCCGGTAGTCGTTGCTCCCGGCCACGATGTTGCGCGGGTTGTACGGGTTGACCGCGATCGAGGTCTCGTTCTGCGCGCTGCTGCAGCCGGTCTGGCTGCCCGCGCTGACGATCGAGTCGCCGACGATCTGGTCCACGTTCGTCCCGGGGTTCCGGTACGGCGTGGGCTGGCCGATGAAGCTCTGGCACAGCGCCGAGATGGCCGGGTCGTCCTCGTTCTCGCCCTCGTCCTCCTCGCCCAGCACCTCCTTCAGCAGCGGGTTCGGCACCCGGTGCCGGGCCTCGGCCGGGGCCGCGGCCCGGGGCAAGGCGTGATCGACCGCAGCCGGGCCGGCCACCCGGCCGGTCGTGGGCGCGGCCCAGGCGGGTTGGCCGAGCGCGACCAGCGCGACGGCGGTGAGCAGGCCTGCGACGGCAACAGCGGCTCTGCGCGGACGGAAGGTCATGGCGAGGCCCCCCTCATGACGACACTGATGTCACGCCACCTTCCTCGCCGCCGATCACACCGCCTATACGCCGGACGTGTGGGAAAGCGCAGGCAAAGGTCACTCTCCGCCGGGGGCGAAACTCGGGCGATTCTGTCGGGGTCCGTCGGTAGCGTCCGGCCCATGACCGAGCTCCCCGACGATCCCGCCGGCGGCCTGGTGGTCGCCCGCGGCCTGACCAAGCGCTTCGGCGAGTTCACCGCGGTCGACGGCATCGACGTCGACGTCAGCCGCGGCGAGGCGTTCGGGTTCCTCGGTCCCAACGGCGCCGGCAAGTCCAGCACCATGCGGATGATCGCCTGCGTCTCCCCGGTCACCGCGGGGACGCTGCGGGTGCTCGGCCGGGACCCGGCCACCGACGGCGCCTGGATCCGGGGCCGGCTCGGCGTCGTCCCGCAGGAGGACTCGCTCGACCTGGAGCTCACCGTCCGGGAGAACCTGCTCGTCTACGGGCGCTACTTCGGGCTGCCCAAGCCGCTGATCCGGCAGCGGGCGGCCGAGCTGCTGGAGTTCGTCCAGCTCACCGACCGCAAGGACGCCAAGGTCGAGTCGCTGTCCGGCGGCATGAAGCGGCGGCTGACCACCGCCCGAAGCCTCATCAACGAGCCCGAGGTGCTGCTGCTGGACGAGCCGACCACCGGGCTGGACCCGCAGGCCCGGCACGTGCTCTGGGACCGGCTGTTCCGGCTCAAGCAGCAGGGCGTCACGCTGATCCTCACCACCCACTACATGGACGAGGCCGAGCAGCTCTGCGACCGGCTGGTCGTCATGGACAAGGCCCGCATCGTCGCCGAGGGCTCGCCGCGCGAGCTCATCGACCAGTGGTCCAGCCGCGAGGTCGTCGAGGTCCGGTTCGCCCCGGACGAGCACGAGGCGATGGCCGGCAAGCTCGAGGACGTGGCCGAGCGGGTCGAGGTGCTGCCGGACCGGCTGCTGCTCTACACCGCCGACGGCGACGCCGCCGCGGCCGCGGTGCACGAGCGCGGGCTGCACCCGGCCGGCGTGCTGGTCCGCCGTTCCACGCTGGAGGACGTCTTCCTCCGGCTCACCGGCCGGACGCTGGTGGACTGATGATCGCGGCCCCGTTCGCCCTGCGCTCGTTCGAATACTGGTTGTTCCAGTACAAGCGGACCTGGCGCGGCACCGTCACCAGCAGCGTGCTGTTCCCGGTGCTCTTCCTCGCCTCGATGGGCGTCGGCCTCGGCACGCTGGTCGACTCGTCGACCTCCCGCGGCGTCGAGGGCCACAGCTACCTGGTGTTCCTGGCCCCGGGCCTGCTGGCCGCGACCGCGATGCAGACCGGAGTCAGCGAGTCGACGTACCCGGTGATGGGCTCGATCAAGTGGGTGAAGACCTACCACGCGATGCTCGCGACGCCGCTCGGCGTGCTCGACGTGCTGGTCGGCCACCTGCTCTACATCGGCGCCCGCATCGCGATGGGCGCGGTCGTGTTCCTCGTCGTGATGGCGGCCTTCGGGGCGGTCGACAGCCCACTCGGGCTGCTGGCGATCCCGGCCGCGTTGCTGACCGGGCTCGCCTTCGCGGCGCCGACGGTGGCGTTCGCGGCCTGGATCGAGAACGAGAACTCGTTCGCCTTCCTGATGCGGTTCATCGTGATGCCGCTGTTCCTGTTCGGCGGGGTGTTCTACCCGGTCGGGCAGCTGCCGCTGGTGCTGGAGCAGCTGGCGTACCTGACCCCCCTCTGGCACGGGGTGGCGCTGTCCCGCGACCTGTCGCTGGGGACGGCGAGCGCGGCCGGGACGTTCCTGCACGTGGTCTACCTGCTCGCCTGGATCACGGCCGGGTTCGCGGTCGCCGCCCGCAACTACCGGCGAAGGCTGGCGGTATGAAGACGGCCACCCTGGTCACCCGGACCACGCCGCTGCCGCTGGCCGGCGGCCGGGCCTGGCTGCTGGTCGAGCGGAACGTGCTGGTCTACCGGCGGATCTGGCTGCTCATCGTGTCCGGCTTCTTCGAGCCGGTGTTCTACCTGCTCTCCCTCGGCGTCGGCATCGGAGCGCTGGTCGGCACCGTGGCCGGGCCGGACGGGCAGGCGATCAGGTACACCGCGTTCGTCGCGCCCGCGCTGCTGGCCTCCAGCGCGATGAACGGCGCGGTCTACGACTCGACGATGAACTTCTTCTTCAAGCTCAAGTACGCCAAGACCTACGACGCGATGCTGTCCACGCCGCTCGGCCCGGCCGACATCGCGGTCGGGGAGATCGCCTGGGCCCAGCTGCGCGGCACGCTCTACTCGATCGCGTTCCTCATCGTGATGGCGGTGCTCGGGCTGATCAGCTCCTGGTGGGCGCTGCTGGCGCTGCCGGCGACGATGCTCATCGGGCTGGCGTTCGCCTCGATCGGCATGGCCGCGACCTCGTTCATGCGCAGCTGGCAGGACTTCGAGTTCGTGCAGCTGGCGATCCTGCCGATGTTCCTGTTCTCCACGACGTTCTTCCCGCTGTCGGTCTACCCGCGGCCGCTGCAGATCGTCGTCCAGCTCACCCCGCTGTTCCACGGGATCGAGCTGGTGCGGCCGCTGACCACCGGCGCCGGGGTCGGGTTCGCCCTCCTCGGGCACGTGCTCTACTTCATCGGACTGGCCGCTCTCGGACTTTCTGTCGCGGCGCGCCGACTCGAGAGGCTCCTGTTGAAGTAGCCGGACGATTCCCGCGGGTAGCATCCAAGGACCCGAGCGACCGCCTTCGCGCCCGAGGAGATCTACCGCATGTCCCGCACTTCGCTGTCCTTTCTCGGCCGCGACATGGCGATCGACCTCGGCACGGCGAACACCCTGGTGTACGTCCGTGGCCGTGGCATCGTCCTCAACGAACCCTCCGTGGTCGCGACCAACACCAACACCGGCGAGATCCTCGCCGTCGGCGTCGAGGCCAAGCGGATGATCGGCCGGACCCCGGCCAACATCGTCGCGGTCCGCCCGCTCAAGGACGGCGTCATCGCCGACTTCGACACCACCGAGCGGATGCTGCGCTACTTCATCCGCAAGGTGCACCGCCGCCGCTACCTCGTCCGCGGCCCGCGGGTGGTGGTCTGCGTGCCGTCCGGGATCACCGGGGTCGAGCAGCGCGCGGTCAAGGAGTCGACGTACGCGGCCGGCGCCAGCAAGGTCTTCATCATCGAGGAGCCGATGGCCGCCGCGATCGGCGCCGGCCTGCCGGTGAGCGAGCCGACCGGCAACATGGTCGTGGACATCGGCGGCGGCACCACCGAGGTCGCGGTGATCTCGCTCGGCGGCATCGTCACCAACACCAGCATCCGCATCGCCGGCGACGAGATCGACCAGGCGATCATCTCCTACGTCAAGAAGGAGTACTCGCTGGCGCTGGGCGAGCGCACCGCCGAGGAGATCAAGATCGCGATCGGTTCGGCGTTCCCGATGCCGGAGGACGACCAGGCCGAGATCCGCGGCCGGGACCTGGTCACCGGGCTGCCGAAGACGATCGTGGTGGCCGCCGAGGAGATCCGGCGGGCGATCGAGGAGCCGGTCAACTCGATCGTGGACGCGGTGAAGACGACGCTGGACAAGTGCCCGCCGGAGCTGGCCGGGGACATCATGGACCGCGGCATCGTGCTGGCCGGCGGCGGCGCGAACCTGCGCGGCCTGGACGAGCGGCTCCGGCACGAGACCGGGATGCCGATCCTCATCGCCGACAACCCGCTGCACTCGGTCGCGATCGGCTCCGGCCGCTGCGTGGAGGACTTCGAAGCCCTGCAGCAGGTGCTGGTGTCCGAGCGCAAACGGTCCTGGTCCTGACCGGGGGAGGGCCGCGATGACCGCTCCCACCCGCGGCCAGCGGCGGGCGGTGATCCTCCTGCTGCTGATCTCGGTCGTGCTCATCACCCTCGACCACCGTGGCGAGGCGTTCCGCGGGGTCCGCGACACCGCGCACTCGGTCGTCGACCCGGCCCAGCACGGCGTGACCACGCTGGTCGCCCCGGTCGGCCGGTTCTTCGGCGGGCTCGGCGACATCGGCGACTCCGGGACCAGGATCGACACGCTGGAGAAGGAGAACGCCGAGCTACGCCGGCAGCTCCGCGAGGGCGAGCTGACCGCGTCCCGCTCGGCCGAGCTGCAGAGGCTCACGCTGCTCTCCGGCACCGGCCGGTTCACCGTGATGCCGGCGACCGTGACCGGGCTCGGGCCCTCGATCGGCTTCGAGTGGACGGTCACCGTCGACGCCGGCCGCCGGGACGGGGTGACGGTCGACCAGACCGTGGTCGACTCCGACGGCCTGGTCGGGCGGGTCAAGACCGTCGGCGACACGTCCTCGACGATCGTGCTCGCGGTCGATCCCGGCTCCGCGGTCGGCGTCCGGCTGGCCGGCGGCAACGCGCTCGGGGTCGCCGCCGGCAACGGCCTGGGCCCGCTCACGTTCACCCCGCTGGATCCGTCCACCCGGGTCAAGGTCGGCGACCGACTGGTCACCGGCCCGTACGGCGGGTCGACGTACGTCGCGGGCCTGCCGGTCGGCGAGGTCACCGCGGTCTCCGGCGACCCGGGCGCGCCGGCCCGGGAGGCGACGATCGCCCCGTACGTGTCGTTCGCGAACCTGGACCTGGTCGGGATCGTGCTGGCCGCGCCCCGGACCGACCCGCGCGACGCGCTGCTGCCGACGGCCCAGCCGGCCGTCCGGACCCCGGTGAAGACCCCGTGAGGACGACTCCCGGAGTGGCCGCCGCGGTCGCGGTGATCACCGCGATCGTGCTGCAGGCGGCCGTGCTGGCCCGGCTCCCGCTGCCCGGCGGGCAGCCCAGCCTCACGCTCGTGCTGGTCGTCGCGATCGGCCTGGCCGCCGGCCCGAACGCCGGGCTCGCGAGCGGGTTCGGCGCGGGCCTGCTCACCGACCTGCTCTCCGACCACCCGGTCGGCGTGCTCGCGCTCTGCTTCGCGCTGGCCGGCTTCCTGGCCGGCCTGCTGGAGGCGGACGTGGAACGGACCGTGCTGCTGCCGGTGGTGGTCGTCGCGGTCGCGACCGCCACGGTCTACCTGACCTACCTGGGCGTACTCGGGCTGCTCGGCTCGTCGACCGCGGACGGTGCCGCCAGCATCCTCGGCACGGTCGCGTACGACGTGGTGCTCACGCCGTTCGTGGTCCCGCCGGTCGTCGCGGTCGCGAGACGGTTCGCGCCGTCCAGGCGGCTGCCGTGACCGGGGTGCGGCTGGCGGTCATCCGCATCGTGGTGATCTCACTGCTGCTCACCCTGGGCGCCCGGCTCTACTACCTGCAGGTTCTCGACCAGGACAAGCTCGTGCAGACCGCGAACCGGCAGCACACCCGCGAGGTCATCCTGGCCGCGCCGCGCGGCGCGGTCGTCGACGACTACGGCCGCCCGCTGGTCGCCAACCGGACCTCGCTGGTCGTGAGCGTGAACCGGGCCGAGCTGCAGGCCGAGCCGGACCAGGGCACGGCCGTCCTGGCCCGCCTGTCGAAACTGATCACGGTGCCGGCGACGGAGCTGGCCAAGCAGATCACCCCGTGCGCGAAGGGCGTGCCGAAGCCCTGCTGGAACGGCTCGCCGTACCAGCCGGTGCCGGTGGTGACGGACACGACGCCCGCGGTCGTGCTCAAGATCGAGGAGCGGCAGGAGGACTACCCGGGGGTGAGCGCGGAGTCCCTGACGCTGCGGCAGTACCCGAACGGCAGCCTGGCCGCGCACTCGCTCGGCTACGTCGGCCCGGTCAACCAGGAGGAGCTCGACGCGGCACAGAAGGCCGGCCGCACCGACCTCAACCTCAACGCGCAGATCGGCCGGTCCGGGCTGGAGAAGACGTACGACCCCGACCTGCGGGGGACCGACGGGGTCCGGTACGTCACCGTCGACAACCGCGGCACCGTGCTCGGCACCCAGCGCGAGACCGCCCCGCAGCGCGGCGACACGCTCGTCACCAGCATCGACCGCGGCGTCCAGCAGATCGCGGAGAAGGCGTTGACGGCCGAGATCACCAAGCGCCGGACCGAACGGGACAAGGAAGGCAACCTGTACGCGGCACCGTCCGGGGCCGCTGTCGTGCTGGACCCGCGGACCGGCCGGGTGATCGCGCTGGCGACCACCCCGACGTACGACCCGACGGTGTTCGTCGGCGGGATCTCCAAGACCGAGCTGGCCCGGCTCACCGACGAGAACGCGGGGACGCCGCTGGTGTCGCGGGCGACGCAGGGCCAGTTCGCGCCCGGGTCGACGTTCAAGCTGTCCTCGGTCAGCGCGGAGATCATGTCCGGCCGGTCGCCGCTGGACGGCACCTACACCTGCCCGGGCACGCTGCAGGTCGGCAACGCGACCAAGGACAACTTCGAGGGCGTCGGCATCGCCGGCACCATCGACCTGCGGGTCGCGCTGGCCAAGTCCTGCGACACGATCTTCTACGGCTTCGCCCAGACCGACTGGTACGCCGACCAGGCCCGCATCGACGCCGGCGAGAAGCCGGCCGAGACGCTGCAGCGGATGGCCCGGGAGTTCGGGTTCGGCTCGCCGCCGCGGATCGACCTGCCGGCGGGGGAGCAGACCACCGGCCGGATCGTGGACCGCACGTTCAAGAAGGCCCGCTGGGACGCGAACAAGGCGCAGTACTGCGCGGAGGCCCGCCACGGCTACCCGGACGAGACGGACCCGGCCCGGCGCACGTTCCTGACCCGGCTCGCGGCCGAGAACTGCTCGGACGGCTGGCGCTTCCAGGTCGGTGACGCGGCGAACTTCGCGATCGGGCAGGGCGAGACGACGGTGAGCCCCCTGCAGCTGGCCCTGGCGTACTCGGCCCTGGTCAACGGCGGCACCCTCTGGGAGCCCCGGCTCGGCAAGGCCGTCCTCGACCCGAACGGCAAGGTCGTCCGGCAGATCATGCCGAAGTCCCGCGGCAAGGTCCCGGTCAGCGGGTCGGTGCTCGACTACATCAAGTCCTCGCTGGCGTTCACCCCGGCCAACGGCGCGTCCGGGTCGGTGGCGTTCGGCGGGTTCCCGCTGGACAAGGTGCTGGTCGGCGGCAAGACCGGGACCGCCGAGGTGTTCGGCAAGCAGGACACCTCCTGGTTCGCCTCCTGGGCCCCGGCGAACGGCCCGGCCAAGTACGTCGTGGTCGCGATGATCGAGCAGGCCGGGCTGGGCGCGCAGGCCGCGGCCCCGGTCGCCCGGGCCATCTACGAGGGCATCTACGGGCTGGACGGCAAGAAGGCGGCCTTCCCCCGCGGTACGCCCACCGCCGTCCCGCACGTCACGGGCAACCAGTGAGCGGGCGCGAGGGCTCGCAGCGCCCGCCGGGAGTGAGGAGGGCCGACCAGCCGGCGCTCGCGCCTGCCGGTCTGTCCGAGGAGCGGGCACAGTGACGGGGTTGCCGCCGCTGGGTCGGGCTCCGCTCGGGCGGGGCCTGGTCGGGCCGCGCGAGCACGAGGGCTTCAGGTGGCGCGTCGACTGGGTGATCGCCGGCACCGCGCTGGCGCTCTCGCTGATCGGCGCCCTGCTGGTCTGGTCGGCGACCCGGCCGCGGCTGCTGGACGCCGGCGCCGACCCGGACTCGTTCCTGCGCCGGCACCTGGTGAACCTGGCGATCGGGCTGGTGCTGTGCCTGGTGTTCACGCTGGTCGACTACCGGGCCCTGCGGGCGTACGCGCCGCTGATCTACGTGGCGTCCTGCCTCGGCCTGGTCGCGGTGCTGCTGATCGGGTCGACGATCAACGGCGCGCACTCCTGGATCGTGCTCGGCGGCGGGTTCCAGGTGCAGCCGAGCGAGTTCGCCAAGGTCGCGCTGGTGGCCGGGATGGCGGTGCTGCTGGCCGAGCGGCGGACCCAGGAGCACGCGTCCCGGGGCGCGGACGTGCCGCTGGTGCTGGCGCTGGCCGCCGTACCGCTCGGGCTGGTCATGCTGCAGCCCGACCTCGGCACGGCCATGGTGTTCGTGTTCACCGTGCTCGGCGTGCTGCTGCTGGCCGGCGCGCCCGCGCGCTGGCTCGGCGGCCTCGTCCTGGCCGGCGTGCTGGTGATCTACGGCGCGATCTCGCTCGGCGTGCTCAAGGACTACCAGCTGGAGCGGTTCAAGGCGTTCACGCAGCAGGACCAGGACACGCTCGGGTCCGCGTACAACATCACCCAGGCCCGGATCGCGATCGGCAACGGCGGGCTGACCGGGACGGGGCTGTTCCACGGCACCCAGACCACCGGCAGGTTCGTGCCCGAGCAGCAGACCGACTTCGTCTTCACCGTCGCCGGCGAGGAGCTCGGGCTGGTCGGCGCGGGCGGGATCATCCTGCTCTTCGGCCTGCTGCTGTGGCGGACGCTGCGGCTGGCCGGGCGCTCGCCGGACCTGTTCGGCCGGCTCGTCGCGGGCGGGGTGGCCTGCTGGTTCGCGTTCCAGACGTTCGTCAACATCGGGATGACGCTCGGTATCATGCCGATCACCGGCCTGCCGCTGCCGTTCGTCTCCTACGGCGGCTCCGCCATGTTCGCCAACTGGATGGCGATCGGCCTGCTGCTCAACGTCGGGGCCCGGCGCGCCGAGTAGGCTCGGTCGCCATGGAGTCCGTCTTCCCCCTGCTGGAGCCGTTGCTTCCGCGCGTGCAGAAGCCCATCCAGTACGTCGGCGGCGAGCTCAACAGCACCGTCAAGGACTGGGACGCGGCCACCGTCCGCTGGGCCCTGATGTACCCCGACGCGTACGAGGTCGGCCTGCCCAACCAGGGCGTCATGATCCTCTACGAGGTCCTCAACGAACGCCCGGACGCGCTGGCCGAGCGGACGTACGCGGTCTGGCCCGATCTCGAGGCGCTCATGCGCGAGCACGGCATCCCGCAGTTCACCGTCGACGGGCACCGTCCGGTCGGCGCGTTCGACGTGCTCGGGGTGTCGTTCTCCACCGAGCTCGGCTACACCAACCTGCTCACCGCGCTGGACCTGGCCGGGATCCCGCTCGCGGCCGCGGACCGGACCGACGAGCACCCGATCGTGCTGGCCGGCGGGCACGCGGCGTTCAACCCGGAGCCGATCGCGGAGTTCGTCGACGCGGCCGTGCTCGGCGACGGCGAGCAGGCCGTCGGGCTGATCACCGACCTCATCGCGGCCTGGAAGGGCGAGGGGTGCCCGGGCGGGCGGGAGGAGATCCTGTTCCGGCTGTCCCGGGCCGGCGGCGTCTACGTGCCGCGCTTCTACGACGTGGACTACCTGCCGGACGGCCGGATCCGGCGGGTCGTGCCGAACCGGGCGGACGTGCCGCACCGGGTCTACAAGCACACGGTGATGGACCTGGACGAGTGGCCGTACCCGAAGCAGCCGCTGGTTCCGCTGGCCGAGTCCGTGCACGAGCGGATGTCGGTGGAGATCTTCCGCGGCTGCACCCGCGGCTGCCGGTTCTGCCAGGCCGGGATGATCACCCGCCCGGTGCGGGAGCGTTCCATCACCGGCATCGGCGAGATGGTCAAGGCCGGGCTGGAGGCGACCGGCTTCCAGGAGGTCGGCCTGCTCTCGCTGTCCTCGGCCGACCACTCCGAGATCGCCGCGGTCACCAAGGGCCTGGCCGACCGGTACGAGGGGACCAACACCTCGCTCTCGCTGCCCTCGACCCGGGTGGACGCGTTCAACGTCGACCTGGCCAAGGAGCTGTCCCGCAACGGGCGGCGGTCCGGGCTGACCTTCGCGCCCGAGGGCGGTTCCGAGCGGCTGCGCCGGGTGATCAACAAGATGGTGTCCCGCGAGGACCTCATCTCGACCGTCACCACGGCGTACGCGAACGGCTGGCGGCAGGTGAAGCTCTACTTCATGTGCGGCCTGCCGACCGAGACCGACGAGGACGTGCTGGAGATCGCCTCGATGGCGCACGACGTGATCCGGGCCGGGCGGGCCGCGGCCGGGACCAAGGACGTCCGCTGCACGGTCTCGATCGGGGCGTTCGTACCCAAGCCGCACACGCCGTTCCAGTGGGCGGCGCAGACGGCGGCCGCTGTGGTGGACGCCCGCCTTCGCCTGCTGCGGGACGCGATCAACTCCGACCGCTCGCTGGGCCGGGCCATCGGCTTCCGCTACCACGACGGGCAGCCCTCGATCGTGGAGGGACTGCTGTCCCGCGGGGACCGGCGGGTGTCGGCGGTGATCCGGCGGGTCTGGGAGGACGGCGGCCGGTTCGACGGCTGGAGCGAGCACTTCTCGTACTCGCGGTGGATGGAGGCGGCGGCCGCGGTCGGTGTCGACGTCCCCTGGTACACCGAGCGCGAGCGGGCCGAGAACGAGGTCCTGCCCTGGGACCACCTCGACTCCGGGCTGGACAAGGAGTGGCTCTGGACCGACTGGCAGGACGCCCTGTCCGAGGAGGAGCAGGACGACTGCCGGTGGACGCCGTGTTACGACTGCGGCGTCTGTCCCGGGATGGGCACCGAGATCCAGATCGGTCCCACCGGCAAGACCCTCCTCCCGCTCCCGACCATGCGCCCCGCCCTCACCTGATCCTGTGGACAACGAGATCGGTGCGGGAGCCAGATGGACAACGATGATCCTCGGAAGGAGGTGCCGATGACCACGGAGACGGTGGACGGGGTGCTCCAGAGCACCCGCGACCGGAGCTGGACCTGGGACGACCTGCAGGACCTGCCGGGTGGGCACCGTTACGAGATCATCGACGGGAGTCTGATCGTGTCCGCCGGCCCGACCCCGTGGCACCAGCTCGTCGCCGGCGAGCTCGTCGCCCTGCTGCGGCCCGCGGTGCCCGACGACCTGGCGGTCCTCGAGACCGTCGTCGTCATCGGTGACAGCGTGCTCGAGCCCGACGTGCTGGTCGTGCGTAGGTCGGCGATCACCCCGGAGGCCAAGTTGTTCGCCCCGGAGGACGTGCTCGTGGTCGTGGAGGTCGAGTCACGGTCCTCCCGGCGGTTCGACCGCCTGGCCAAGCCGTCGGTGTACGCGGATGCCGGCATCCCGCACTACTGGCGGATCGACCTCGACGAGCAGGAGGCGCCGACGCTCGTGCTGTGCGAGCTGGCGGGGTCGGCGTACCGGATGGTGCGGACCGTGCCGGCGGGGGAGTCGGCGCTGGTGGAGACGCCGTTCCCGGTGCAGCTGCGGCCGGCGGACCTCGTCGGCCCGCGGCGGAGGGGCTGATGGCGCGGCAACCGGAGGGGCCGCCGCCGCCGCCCACGGTGCAGAAGGTCCGCGTGCGGTACGCGAAGCGCGGACGGTTGCGCTTCACCTCGCACCGGGACTTCGCCCGGGCGTTCGAGCGGGCGTTGCGGCGGGCGGACGTGCCGATCGCGTACTCGGCCGGGTTCAGCCCGCACCCCAAGATCTCCTACGTCGGCGCGGCGCCGACGGGCGTGTCCAGCGAGGCCGAGTACCTGGAGCTCGGGCTGGCCGTCCCGGTCGACGTCGAGCGACTGCGGGAGGCCCTGGACATCTCGCTGCCGCCCGGCCTGGACGTGCTGGAGTGCGTCGAGGTCCGGCCGGGCACGGGCGGGCTGCCGGAGCGGATCGAGGCCTCGGCCTGGCGCCTGGAGCTGCCCGGCGTCACGCCCGAGCAGGCGGCCGGCGCGGTCGCCGCGTTCCTCGCCACGGACCACGTCGAGGTCGAGCGACTGACCAAGGACGGGCGCCGCCACCTCGACGCCCGGGGCCCCGTGGTGGCCGCGAGCGCGTCGCCCGCCGGGTCCGGGGACGGCTGTGCGATACTTGAACTGGTCGTACGGCAGGTCACACCTGCTGTTCGACCCGACGACGTGCTCGCCGCGCTGCGTGCCGTCGCCGGCCTGGTGCCAACCGCTCCGCCACGGGCGACCCGGTTGGCGCAGGGTCGGCTTGACGACCGCGGCCGGTTCGCCGACCCGCTCGCGCCGGATCGCGCGGCGGTCATCCCGGCCTCGGAGGTCGCGGGTGCGCCGCTCCCGGAGGAGCAGGCGGTGCCGTCCGTCGGCTCCACCCCCGCGGTCTGATCGAAGACCGGTCGGCACGCGGGACCACGAAGACTTAGGTGGGACGCCTGCCGCAAATGGGCAGGAGTGCTACCGCAGACCGCTCCCGTGCGGTCGCGTGCGTCACCGTGCGCGCCCGGGAGCCGAAACGGAGACAACCGGATGCTCGATAACGAGCCGACCGGCGCCGACGGGGAGACCCGTGGCGCCGTTGATGAGAACAACGCGGTGACGCCGCCGGAGGGTACGGCTCCGCGGACGCGGCGTCGACGGAGTACGGCGGCTGCCTCGGCCGCCGCTTCGGCCGCCCCGGAAGCTGCTTCTGTCGCTTCGGACGCCGCGGCTCCGGACTCCGCGGCCTCGGCCGGGGCTGCCGCGCCTGAGCCGGCGGCGGCCGAGCCGACCGCGGCGAAGGCGCCGCGGAAGCGGGCGCCGCGCAAGGCGACCCCTAAGCCTGAGGTCGAGACTCCGGCGGCCAAGGTGGCCGCCTCGGAGGCGTCGGCCGAGGCGCCGGCCGCGCCTGCCGCGGCTGCAGCGCCTGCGAAGCGGACCCGGACCCGCCGGTCCGCCGCCGCGCCCGCCGGATCGCCGACGCCCGCAGCCGAGGCGCCCGCAGCCGAGGCGCCCGCCCCCGGAGCCGGCGCGCCGGCTCCGGCGGACGAGACGGCCGGTGACGTCGCCGCTGCGGTTGCCGCGGTCACGGCCGTCGAGGCGGCCGAGAGCGCGCCCGCCGCCCCGGCCAAGCGCACCCGGTCCCGCCGGACCGCCGCCGCCCCCGCCGGCACGCCTGTGACCAGCACGGATGCTCCCGCCGCGAGCACGTCGCAGACCAGCGACCCCGCGACCAGCGACGCCGCGACCGGGACGCAGACCGGCGCCCCTGCGACGGACACCACCGCCGGCGAGCCGCTGGCCACCTCCACGACCGGCCGGCGGTCGACCCGTCGCCGGGCCGCAGGCGGTGCTGCCGGCACGTCCGCCAGCAGCGACGCCCCGGTCGGCAGCGCGATCAGCGGTCCGGCGGGTGACGTCCCGCCGGACGTCGCCGCGACGGCCGAGACCGTTGAGCCGGCCGTCCCTGCCCGACGCCGCCGCCGCGCCACCAAGGCCGCCGCCACCCCCGAGCCCGCCACCACCCCCGAGGCGGCTCCCGCGACCGGCGACGTCGTCGCCGCGGACGCGGCCGCCGAGGCCGGCGACGAGACGGTCGAGCCCCCGGTCACGGACGAGCCGATCGAGGACGAGACGGCGACCGCCTCGACCGCCGGCACCCCGTTCCGGGACCCGGCCGAGCCGACCCGGCGTACCCGCCGGCGCGCCACCTCGCCCGAGACCAGCCCGGCGCCCGCTCCGGTGCCGGTCATGTTCGTCGCGCCGACCGAGGCCGAGACCCCGTCGCCGCGTCGCCGCAGCCGGGCCGCCGCCCCGGTCGAGGAGGCTCCCGCGGAGGAGGCCCCGGCCGAGGAGCCCACCTCCCGCCGCCGGCGCCGTACCCGGACCGAGGAGCCGGAGCAGCCGGCCGAGCCGGTGGCCGAGGAGCCCACCTCCCGCCGCCGGCGCCGTACCCGGACCGAGGAGCCCGAGCAGCCGGCCGAGCCGGTGGCCGAGGAGCAGCCGGAAGAGACGACCGAGGAAACCGACGAGGAGACCGAGACCGACGCCGCGGACCGCCGCCGGCGTCGTCGCGGTCGCCGCGGCCGCGGCCGGGGTCGTACGAACGGCGAGGACGGGGCCGAGGAGACCGACGAGGCCACCGACACCGACGAGACCGAGACCGACGCCGACGAGGAGTCGGACGAGGCCGGCGAGGACGGCAACCGCCCGTCGTCGCGCCGCCGGCGGCGCCGTCGCCGCCGTGGTGGTGGCGGGGGCGACTCCGACGGGACGTCCGAGGACGACCCGCCGGACACGGTCGTGCACGTCCGCGAGACCGGCGGCAAGCAGCAGCCGCCGCGGGAGAAGGCCCCGAGCAGCGACGACGAGGTCCGCGGCGTCCGGGGTTCGACCCGGCTGGAGGCCAAGCGGCAGCGCCGGCGCGAGGGCCGCGACACCGGCCGCCGCCGTCCGCCGATCCTCACCGAGTCGGAGTTCCTGGCCCGGCGCGAGGCCGTGGACCGGGAGATGGTCGTGCGTCAGCGCGGCGACCGGACCCAGATCGCGGTGCTCGAGGACAACATCCTGGTCGAGCACTACGTGACCAAGGCGAGCTCCACGTCGTACGCGGGGAACGTCTACCTCGGCCGGGTGCAGAACGTGCTCCCGAGCATGGAGGCCGCGTTCGTCGACATCGGCAAGGGCCGCAACGCGGTCCTGTACGCGGGCGAGGTCAACTGGGACGTGGCCGGCCTGGAGGGCCGCGCGCGCTCGATCGAGCACGCGCTGAAGTCCGGCGACAACATCGTCGTGCAGGTCACCAAGGATCCGATCGGGCACAAGGGCGCCCGGCTGACCAGCCAGGTCAGCCTGCCCGGCCGCTACCTGGTCTACGTCCCGAACGGGTCGATGACCGGCATCAGCCGCAAGCTGCCCGACACCGAGCGGTCCCGGCTGAAGGACATCCTGCGGCGGATCGTGCCGGACAACGCCGGCGTGATCATCCGAACCGCGGCCGAGGGCGCCTCCGAGGAGGAGCTCACCCGCGACGTGCAGCGGCTGCAGGCGCAGTGGGAGACGATCCAGCAGAAGGCCGGGCAGACGAAGTCCGCGCCCACCCTGCTGTACTCGGAGCCCGACCTGGAGCTGCGCGTCGTCCGGGACGTCTTCAACGAGGACTTCACCAAGCTGGTCGTCTCGGGCGAGGACGCCTGGGAGATGATCAGCCAGTACGTCGACCACGTCGCGCCGGACCTGCTGCCGCGGTTGTCCCGGTGGACCGGGGACGGCGACGCCTTCCACGACCTGCGCATCGAGGAGCAGTTGCTCAAGGGCCTGGACCGCAAGGTGTACCTGCCCTCGGGCGGGTCGCTGGTCATCGACCGGACCGAGGCCATGACGGTCATCGACGTCAACACCGGCAAGTTCGTCGGCCAGGGCGGCAACCTCGAGCAGACGGTGACCCGCAACAACCTGGAGGCGGCCGAGGAGATCGTCCGCCAGCTCCGGCTGCGGGACATCGGCGGCATCATCGTCATCGACTTCATCGACATGGTGCTGGAGAGCAACCGCGACCTCGTGCTGCGGCGGCTGACCGAGTGCCTGGGCCGGGACCGGACCAAGCACCAGGTCGCCGAGGTGACCTCGCTCGGCCTCGTGCAGATGACCCGCAAGCGGGTCGGGCAGGGGCTGCTGGAGTCGTTCTCCGAGCCGTGCCCGACCTGTAACGGCCGTGGGGTGCTCGTACACCTCGACCCGGTGGACGACGTGCGCAAGACGAGCCAGGAGCAGGCGCCGGTGAAGAGCCGGCGTGGTCGCCGGGGCGCGGTCGCGGAGGCCGGTCCGCCGACCCCCGCCCTGCTCGCCGGGCGCCCGGCGGCGACGCCGGACGAGGACGGCGGCCATCCGGCGACTCCGGAGGAGGTCGACGGCCGTCCGGCGACTCCGGACGAGGTCGACGTGGCCTCGGAGGACCACCGCGCGGCCGACGAGGCCGTGGACACGGTCGAGGCGGTCGAGCCCGAGGCGGACGTGACCGTACGGGCCGAGGCGCCGCCGGCGGCTTCGGCAGCTGGGTCGGGCGACCTGGCGGCGGCGGTGCCGGACCCGGGTGCGGACGTGCGGAACGCGGCCGAGCCGGTCGCCGACCCGGACGCGCCCGCCCCGGCCGCGACCCGTCCCCGCCGGACCCGGCGCCGGGCAGCGGCTCCGGCCGGCAGCCCGCCGGCCAGCACCGACGCCCCGGCGGTCATCGAGATCGACACCCCGTCCGCCCCGGCGACCGGCGCCGCCGCCCCGGCAGCAGAGCCGGCCACCGCGGCGACGGCTGCCGGAGCGGAGACACCCGCTCCGGGTGCCTCCGGCGCCGGCCCGCTCGCGTCGAACGGGGTCGGTCCGTTGGAGTCGGTCGCGACCGGGACCGGGTCGACCGACCCGGACCCGACCGAGCCGGTCGCGGGCTCCAACGGCGTCGTCGCCCCGAGCGGCGGCACCGAGGAGTTCCCGGCCTCGCCGGAACCGGTAGCCGGCTCCAACGGCGCCGTGAACGGCACGAACGGAGCCGCGCCGCGACGGCGCCGGCGGGCGGCCAGCCGTCCCGCGGGCCCGCCGCAGCCGGTGTCCACGGACTGACACCGGGGGGCGGTTTGACCCGCCCTCCGGCCGGTCCGTACCCTGTCCTACTGGCCCACCGTGAGGTGGACCAGCTTTCGCGCGATCAACACCCGAGGAGCAGCGGTCGATGTACGCCATCGTCAAGACCGGCGGCAAGCAGTACAAGGTCGCCGTCGGTGACGTCGTCGAGGTCGAGAAGATCGTCGGTGAGCCCGGCGCCAGCGTCGACCTCCCCGCCCTCCTGCTCGTCGACGGTGAGGACGTGACCACCGACGCGGACGCGCTGGCCAAGGTGGCGGTGACCGGCGAGGTCGTCGCGCACACCAAGGGCCCCAAGATCAAGATCCACCACTTCAAGAACAAGACCGGCTACCACCGCCGGATGGGTCACCGTCAGCCGCTGACCCAGGTCAAGGTCACCGGCATCGAGAGCGGGAAGTAGAGATGGCACACAAGAAGGGCGCATCCAGCTCCCGCAACGGCCGCGACTCCGCCGCCCAGCGGCTGGGCGTCAAGCGGTTCGGCGGTCAGCTGGTCAACGCCGGCGAGATCCTCGTCCGCCAGCGCGGCACCAAGTTCCACCCCGGCGACCTGGTCGGCCGTGGTGGCGACGACACGCTTTTCGCGCTGGCCGCGGGCCACGTGAAGTACGGGGAGCGCCGCGGCCGCAAGGTCGTGAGCATCCTGCCGCCCACCGAGGGCTGAGCACCGAGGCTGTTCTTCGGAAGGCGGGCCCTCTTCGGGGCCCGCCTTTCTTCGTGTGAGGAGGTGGAGGCATGGCGTCGTTCGTGGACCGCGTGATCCTGCATGCGGTGGCCGGTAATGGCGGGCACGGCGCCGCGTCCATCCACCGGGAGAAGTTCAAGCCGCTGGGTGGGCCGGACGGTGGTAACGGCGGCAACGGTGGTGACATCGTGCTGGTCGTCGACCCGGGCGTGCACACGCTGCTGGACTTCCACTTCCACCCGCACCAGAAGGCCGGCAACGGCAAGCAGGGCATGGGCAGCAACCGCGACGGCGCGAACGGCGAGTCGCTGGAGCTGCGTGTCCCCGACGGCACCGTCGTGCACACGGCCGAGGGCGAGTCGCTGGCCGACCTGACCGGTGCCGGCACCCGGTTCATCGCGGCCCGGGGCGGTCGCGGCGGCCTGGGCAACCAGGCGCTGGCCTCCAAGCGCCGCAAGGCGCCCGGGTTCGCGCTGCTCGGCGAGCCGGGCGACGCCCGCGACCTGGTACTGGAGCTCAAGAGCGTCGCCGACGTCGGCCTGGTCGGCTTCCCCAGCGCGGGCAAGTCGTCGCTGGTCGCGGCGGTGTCCGCGGCCCGGCCGAAGATCGCCGACTACCCGTTCACCACGCTGCAGCCGAACCTGGGCGTGGTGCAGGCGGGCGGGACGACGTACACGATCGCGGACGTGCCGGGGCTGATCCCGGGCGCGGCGCAGGGCAAGGGGCTGGGGCTGGAGTTCCTCCGGCACGTCGAGCGCTGCGCCGTTCTCCTGCACGTGATCGACTGCGCCAACGAGGAGCCCGGGCGCGATCCGCTCGCGGACATCGAGGCGATCGAGCACGAGCTGGCCCAGTACGACACCTCGCTCGCGTCCCGGCCGCGGCTGGTCGCGCTGAACAAGATCGACGTGCCGGACGCCCGGGACATGGCCGAGCTGGTCCGTCCCGACCTGGCCGAGCGAGGCTGGCCGATCTTCGAGATCAGCGCGGCCACCCACGAGGGCCTCACCGAGCTGTCGTACGCGCTGGCGGCCGAGGTGGAGCGCTACCGCGCCAGCCTGCCGCCGCTGGAGCCGACCCGGATCGTGCTGCGCCCGGCCGGCGTGGACGACGGCGGGTTCACCGTCGAGCCGGATCCGGACGACCCGGAGGCGTTCGTGGTGCGCGGCGAGCGGCCGGAGCGCTGGGTCCGGCAGACCGACTTCGGCAACGACGAGGCCGTCGGCTACCTGGCCGACCGGCTGGCCCGGCTCGGCGTCGAGGACGCGCTGGCCAAGGCGGGCGCGGTCCGCGGCTCCGGGGTGACCATCGGCGACGTGAGCTTCGACTGGGAGCCGACGCTGGCCAACGCGGCCGAGTTCGTGGAGGGGCCGCGCGGCACCGACGTCCGGGTCGAGACCAACACCCGGGTCAGCGCGGCCGAGCGGCTGGTCGCGTACCGCAGCCGGCACGGGGGCGTCGAGCCGGAGGCGGCCGAGTCCCGGGAGAACGACGACGTATCGGTGGAGTCGCTCGCGCGGCACCGCCGCCCGGGGCGTGGCGGTCCACGCCGGGGATGAGCGTCCGGGACACGGTCCGCGACGCCCACCGGCTGGTCGTGAAGGTGGGCTCGTCCTCGCTCACCACCGCCGCCGGCGGGCTGGACCCGCAGCGCCTGGACAAGCTCGTCGACGCGCTCGCCGCCCGACGGGCCGCCGGCGGGCAGATCGTGCTGGTCTCCTCCGGCGCGATCGCGGCCGGCCTGGCGCCGCTGGCGCTGCCGTCCCGGCCCCGTGACCTCGCCACCCAGCAGGCCGCGGCCAGCGTGGGCCAGATGTTGCTGGTCGAGCGGTACGCGTCGGCCTTCGCCCGGTCCGGCCTCGTCGTCGGCCAGGTGCTGCTGACCGCCGACGACCTGGTCCGCCGCTCCCACTACCGCAACGCCAACCGGACGCTGGAGCGGCTGCTCGCCCTCGGCGTGGTCCCGGTCGTCAACGAGAACGACGCGGTCGCGACCGAGGAGATCCGCTTCGGCGACAACGACCGGCTGGCCGCGCTGGTGGCGCACCTGGTCGCCGCGGACGCGCTGGTGCTCCTCTCCGACGTCGAGGGCCTCTACGACGGCGACCCCCGCAAGGCCGGGTCCCGGCTGGTGCCGGAGGTGCGGGGGGAGGCCGACCTCGCCGGCGTCCGGATCAGCCGGGGCGGTTCCGGCCTCGGCACCGGCGGTATGACCAGCAAGCTGGACGCCGCCCGGATCGCCGCCGGGGCCGGGGTGCCGGTGCTGCTGGCCGCGGCCGAGCAGGTCTCCGGCGCGCTCTCCGGGTCACCGATCGGGACCGCGTTCGCGGCCACCGCCCGCCGGACCGCGTCCCGGCTGTTCTGGCTCCGGCACGCCACCACCCCGCGCGGCCGGCTGGTCCTCGACGCCGGCGCCGTCGAGGCCGTCGTACGCCGCCGTACGTCGCTGCTGTCGGCGGGCGTCACCGGGGTCGAGGGCGACTTCGGCGCGGGGGACCCGGTGGAGCTGGTCGGGCCGGACGGGGTGCCGGTGGCCCGCGGTCTGGTCGGGTACGACGCCGGCGAACTGCCCGACCTGCTCGGAAAATCTTCCCGGGAACTGGATCCTGAGCACCGACGCGAGGTCGTACACCGGGACGATCTGGTTCTTCTGCGCACCTAGGTCGGTGACCGCCCATGCGCTGTCCGTGAATGGTCATTCCGTGTCCTGGTGTCGGTCTTGACTCCCTGTCAGAATCCCGAGGTCCAGCACCGGTTTATTTCCTTGGGGGAAGTCTCCATGCCCGACGCAGCTCAGTCGGTCCCGTTCGACGTCGCTCTGCGTGGTTACGACCGCGACCAGGTCGACGCGCACCTCGCCTCGCTCGAGTCGGAGTTCACCGGCGCGCTGAGCGAGCGTGACCGGCTCTCGGAGCGGGTCAAGCAGCTGGAGGGCCGGGTCGAGGAGCTGCACCTGCAGTCCGGCGACGACCGCGCCGCTGAGCAGAACATCTCGTCCATCAGCGGCTTCGGCGCCCGCATCGAGAAGATCATGCAGGTCGCCGAGGACGAGGCGATCGCCGTCCGGGAGGAGACCCGGGCCGAGATCGACCGCGAGCGGGCCGAGGCGAAGAAGAAGGTCGCCTCGATCCAGGACGCCGCCGAGAAGGACGCCGCGGCTCACCTGGCGAAGGTGCAGTCCGACTCCAGCGGGGTGCTGGACAAGGCCCGCCAGGAGGCGGCCCGGGTCCGTGCCGACGCCGACGCGCAGGCGGCGTCGACCCGTGAGGAGGCCAGCGGCCACCTCGAGTCGGTCCGGGCCCGCGCGGCCCAGGCCGCCGCGGACTTCGAGACCGCGCTGGCCAAGCGGCGGCAGAAGGCCGAGTCCGACCACGCGGCCAGGACCAACGCGGCCGAGCGCGAGCTGGCCGAGACCGTGGCCCGGACCGACCAGCTGCGGGCCGAGGCCGAGAAGATGCGGGCCGACGCCGAGCGCCGGTCCCAGGAGATGCTGCAGGCCGCCCAGCGCGAGTCGGCCGAGCTGGTCGCCGAGGCGCGGGCCCAGGCCGACCGCAGCCGCCGGGAGAGCGAGCGCGAGCTGGCGTCGCTGTCCAAGCGCCGTGACGCGATCACCGACCAGCTGCGCAACGTCCGGGAGATGCTGTCCACCCTCACCGGCGGGGCGGTCTCGGCGCCGGACCCGGAGCCGGTCGCGGAGGAGCCGAGCGCGGAGGTGCCGGCTCAGCGCGCCCCCAACGGCGCGCGCTCCGGCGCCCGCCGCTAGTCCCTTTCGTTTCGGTACGGCCCGGGGTGGGTGCTGACGGATCCCGGGCCGTACTGCTGCCTACTGCTGGTCGAGGGTGGTGAGCAGGGCCAGGAGGCGGCGTTGGTCGTCGGGGGTGAGCGTGCCGAAGAGCTCCTCGGCGGTCTGCCGCCGCGCGGCCGCCAGCTCGTCGAGCGTGCCGCGACCCTGATCGGTCAGCGTGACCAGCACCGAGCGGCGGTTGTCCGGGTCGGTGGCCCGGCGTGCCAGGCCCGCCTCCTCCAGCCCCTCGACCACGTCGGTGGCCGAGCGCGGCACCACCCGCAGCGCCTCGGCGAGCTCCGCCATCCGCATCGGCCCGCCGGCGCGTTCCAGCACGGACAGCGCCCGCCCCTGACCCGGCGTCAGCCCCAGCGGAGCGAGCCGGAGCCGGGCGCCGTGCCGCAACCGCCGCGACAGCTGCTGCACCGCGTCGGCGAGCTGACCGCTCACGGGCTCCATCGGAATAGTCTAGCTCGATAGTGAGCTATCCTCACCGTGAGCCCACCTCAGAATCCTTAGGAGTCCGTATGCCCCCACTTCCTGACGTCCGCCCGGACGACCCCTCCGTGGACCCCCGCCGGATCTTCCGGCTGTTCCGCCCGTACACCGCCCGGCTCGTGCTGGTCGGCATCCTCATCGCCGCGTCCTCGCTGGTGAGCCTCGGCTCGCCGTTCCTGCTGCGCGGCATCATCGACGACGCGCTCCCGCACCGGGACACCGGTCTGCTCGCCCTGCTCGCCCTGGGCATGGTCGCTGTGGCAGTGGTGAGCACGATCGTCGGCGTCTACCAGACCCTGCTGTCGACCACGATCGGCCAGCGCATCATGCGCGACCTGCGGGTCTCGGTCTACTCCCACCTCCAGCGCATGTCGCTGGCCTTCTTCACCAAGACCCGCACCGGCGAGGTGCAGTCCCGCATCGCCAACGACATCGGCGGCATGCAGGCGATCGTGACCAGTACGGCGACGTCGATCGTGTCGAACACGACCGTCGTGGTGGCCAGTGCGATCGCGATGCTCGCGATGGACGTCCGGCTGGCGCTGCTGTCGTTCGTGCTGCTGCCCGGGACGGTCTGGATCAACCGCCGGGTCGGCGCGATGCGCCGCCGGATCACCACCGAGCGGCAGCGCCGGCTGGCGCTGATGACCTCGCAGGTGCAGGAGTCGCTGTCGGTCAGCGGCGTGCTGCTCGGCCGCAGCATGGGCCGCTCACCCGAGCTGACGTCGCGCTTCGCGGGGGACGCGAGCGGCCTGGCCGAGCTCGAGGTCCGCTCCCAGATGGCCGGCAAGTGGCAGCAGTCCACGATCTCGATCACCTTCGCCGCGGTGCCCGCGCTGACGTACTGGCTGGGCGGTCTCGCCCTCGGCGGTGGCTCGGCCGTCTCGATCGGCACCCTGGTCGCGTTCACGACCCTGCAGAGCTCCCTGTTCAACCCGCTGAACGCGCTGCTGCGCACCGGGGTGCAGGTGCAGAGCTCGCTGGCGCTGTTCGCCCGCATCTTCGAGTACCTGGACCTGCCCGTCGACATCGAGGAGAGCCCGGCTCCGGTGCCGCTGCCGAACGTGCGCGGGGACGTGCGCTTCGACCACGTCTCATTCGCGTACGAGGCCGGCGCGCCGACGCTGGCCGACGTCACGCTGTCCGTGCCGGCCGGCTCGACCCTGGCCGTGGTCGGTGCGACCGGCTCGGGCAAGACCACCCTCGGCTACCTGCTCGCCCGCCTGTACGACGTCGAGGCCGGCGCGGTCTCGATCGACGGCATCGACGTGCGGGACCTGTCGCTGGCGACGCTGTCGGAGACGGTCGGCGTGGTCTCCCAGGAGCCGTACCTGCTGCACGCCTCGATCGCGGAGAACCTCCGCTTCGCCCGGCCGGCCGCGACCGACGACGAGCTGGTCGCCGCCGCCCGGGCCGCCCGCATCCACGACCTCATCGCGTCGCTGCCCGAGGGGTACGACACGGAGGTGGGGGAGCGCGGCTACCGGTTCTCCGGCGGCGAGAAACAGCGCCTCGCGATCGCACGGGCGGTGTTGCGCGACCCCCCGGTGCTGCTGCTGGACGAGGCGACCAGCGCGCTGGACACCCGGACCGA
Source organism: Mycobacteriales bacterium (assembly GCA_035995165.1). Classification (NCBI taxonomy): domain Bacteria; kingdom Bacillati; phylum Actinomycetota; class Actinomycetes; order Mycobacteriales; species Mycobacteriales bacterium. The sequence continues at coordinate 1,170 of DASYKU010000054.1, read as the reverse complement.
GCGGTCCGTGCAGGCGGCGCTGGACGAGCTGTCCGCCGACCGCACCACGATCACGGTCGCGCACCGGCTGTCGACCGTACGGTCCGCCGACCGGATCGCGGTCCTCGACCATGGCCGGGTCGTGGAGTCCGGCACCCACGACGAGCTGGTCGCCCTGCGCGGCCGGTACGCCGAGCTGGTCGCCGCCGACTCCGACGCGCTCGTCGCAGCCTGATCGTCTTCCCGTCCCGGATCCGGCCCGATCGTCCGTCCTGGCCCCGGAGTCGGCCTGACCGGCTGGCCCCGAGTCGGCCTGACCTCCCGGCCCGGGAGCCGGCATGATCTTCCGTTCTCCGCCCCGGAGTCCACTGTGGACTCCGGGGCTTCGCTATGCCCGGACCGCGTAGACGACGATGTTGTCGCGGTACGAGCGTTTCGCGTAGTCGAACGACCCGCCGCAGGTGATCAGCCGCAGCGCCCGGTCGGGCGTGGGACCGTGCACCTTCTGGGTCGGGAAGGCGTTCTTCGGGTAGCGCTCGACGCCGGTGACGACGAACGTGATCGTCTTGCCGTCCGAGCGCGGCACGTAGATCCGGTCCCCGGCCTTGAGCTCCTTGAGCCGGAAGAACACCGCCGGCCCGGCCGTAGAGTCGACGTGCGCGGCGATGACCGCCGGCCCCGGCTCGCCCGGCACCGGCCCGGCCGCGTACCACCCGGTCTGGCTGAACTCCGCCGGCGCCTCCAGCTCACCCGTCTTCGGGATGAGCTTCAGCGGCACCAGCGAGGTCGCCTTGACCCCGATCGCCGGGATCGTGACACCCAGCGGCCGGACGCCGGCGGCGGCCTGCTCGGTCGGCGCAGCCACCGGGGACTGGTTGCTGACCGGTCCCCAGGAGGCGCCCGGCCGTTTCGTGGCCGTTGCGGGCTGCACGGGTGCCGCAGCGGTGGTCTGGGCGGCGCTCAGCGGCGGGTCGTCGCCGCCGCCGTCCTTGGCCGCCGCCCGGGCACCCACGCCACACGCGACGACCAGGAGCAACACGCCACCCCCGACCAACCCGCGCAGGAGCCGATCCCGCGGCACGCGATGCCGCCCGCCCGTCCGGGGCGACCCGGTCGACCCGGTCGGCCCGGTCGGCCCGGTGGGCCCGGTCGGCCGGTGGGCCGGATCGGCCGCCCGCTCGGGGCGGTCGG
>DASYKU010000053.1 GCA_035995165.1 Mycobacteriales bacterium | reverse complement strand
GGCGATCGGGCGGACCCCGCGGTCCAACCCGGCGACGTACACGGGCGTGTTCGACCACATGCGGCGGCTGTTCGCGGAGACGACCGAGGCGAAGATCCGCGGCTACCAGCCGGGCCGGTTCTCCTTCAACGTCAAGGGCGGCCGCTGTGAGGCCTGTGCCGGCGACGGCACCATCAAGATCGAGATGAACTTCCTCCCGGACGTGTACGTCCCCTGCGAGGTCTGCGGCGGGGCCCGGTACAACCGGGAGACGCTCGAGGTGCACTTCAAGGGCAAGACCATCGCCGAGGTCCTGGACATGCCGATCGAGGAGGCGAACGAGTTCTTCTCGGCCGTCCCGGCGATCTCGCGGCACCTGCAGACGCTCGTGGACGTCGGCCTCGGGTACGTCCGGCTGGGCCAGCCCGCGCCGACGCTGTCCGGCGGCGAGGCCCAGCGGGTCAAGCTCGCCTCCGAGCTGCAGAAGCGGCAGACCGGCCGCACGGTCTACGTGCTGGACGAGCCGACCACCGGGCTGCACTTCGAGGACGTGCGCAAGCTGCTCGGCGTGCTGGGCAAGCTGGTCGACGCCGGCAACACGGTGATCGTGATCGAACACAACCTGGACGTGATCAAGACCGCGGACTGGGTGATCGACATGGGACCGGAGGGCGGGGGCGGCGGCGGGACCGTCGTCGCGATCGGGACCCCGGAGGACGTCGCGGCCGTGCCGGGCAGCCACACCGGCGGGTTCCTGCGCGACATCCTCGCTGCCCGGCGTACGGCGCCGGCCCGCAAGGCGCCGGCGAAGGCGGCGGCTCCGCCGAAGAAGACCGTCCCCGCGAAGGCGGCTCCGGCGAAGGAAGCGCCGGCCGAGAAGGCTTCCGCCCGGAAGGCGAAGGCCTCGGCCTGAGCGGCGGGGCGTCAGGCCCGGCACCGGGCGGCCCCGGCGCCGGGCCGCAACGCCGGGCCGCAACGCCGGGCCGCAACGCCGGGCCGGAGAGGGTCGGTCGGAGGGTCGGCCGGCCAACCGGTCGCGGGCGCCCCGGCCGGCCGCCCGGTAGCGTCACGCGGCATGGGGTGGTGGTCGCGGGATGTGATCGAGCCCGGGAAGCTGCCGCTCCTGCTGTGCGCGGCCGCGTTCGTGGTCACGTTCCTCGCGACCCGGGCGATCACCCGGATGATCCGGGCCGGGGTGGGCCCGTTCAAGGACAGGGTCAGCGCGAGCGGGACGCACATGCACCATGCCGTGCCCGGGATCCTGCTGCTCGTGATCGGCGCGATCACCGCGGTCGGGGTCCGCGGCCGCTCGCCCTGGCAGGAGCTGGCCGGGGTCGCGGTCGGCGTCGGCACCTCGCTGGTGCTGGACGAGTTCGCGCTGATCCTGCACCTGCAGGACGTGTACTGGTCGGACCAGGGCCGGCTGTCGGTCGAGATGGTCAGCCTGACGTTCGCCTGCCTGGCCTTCGCGCTGGTCGGCACGCTGCCGTTCGGCATCAGCGACGTAGGCCCGACCGAGGAGGGCGTGCGCGGCGGGATCGCGGGCGCCGTGACCGTGCACGCGGTCCTGGTGCTGGTCTGCGCGGCGAAGGGCAAGTACCCCACGGCGTTGTTGGGCATCTTCCTGCCGGTGTTCGCCTGGACCGGCGCCGCCCGGATCGCCCGGCCGAACTCGATCTGGGCCCGGCGCCGGTACGGCGAGGCCAAGACGGCCAGGGCGGCCCGGCGGGCCGAGCGGTTCGACGCCCGGTGGGATCCGGTCGGGGACCGGATCGCCAACCTGATCGCCGGCCGCCCGACCGCGGCGGGGAGCTGAACGCACGCAAACGACCCCCGCACCGCGGCGCACGGAAGGCTGCGGTGCGGGGGTCGGTCGTCTGTTCGAGCCATGCGGGGAACACGGCGTGCCGTCCGCGGCCGCGTCGCGGCAGGCTCCCGGGCCGACCGATGTCCGGGCCGCGTACGGGATGGGCGGAGCCGCGTCGGGGTCGCGCTGAGCGCTGCCGTGCGGGGGAGCCTGCCGGTGCGGGGATGGGACGGGTCGTACGGGAGCCGCGTCGTCGCGGCGGGACGTGCTGCCGTGCTGGCAAGTCGGCCGTCGACGAGGGAGACCCGGGGACACCGTCCGCGTGGGGATGGGCAGAGCCGCGTTGGGGAGGCGCGCGAGCGCTGCCGTGCGGGGGAGCCGTGCCGTGCGGGGAGGCTGGACCGAGCGGGATCGTCGGGACCGGAAGCTGATGCAGAGCGTAGCGGCGCCGGAAGATCGACTACAGGCGCGACACGAGCGAGGTTTGCCGTCAGTCCCGGCGGAGCATGCGCGCGATCTCGGCGTCCAGTGCCGGCGCCCAGGACTCCCGCCCCGGCGGCACGAACGCCTCGGTCTCGGCCAGGAACTCCCGCATCGGCCCGGCCGGCACGGTCACCACGCACGGCAGCGAGGCGGCCCGCAGGGTCAGCGTGACGTGCTCGTCCTGCCGGGACATCGAGACGTGCCCGGCCGGGCGGGAGACGCTCGGGCTGCCGTCCTCGGCGGACAGCACCGCCCGCAGCGCGTCCCGCAGCAGCACCCAGCGGCCACGCAGCAGGGCCGGGTGCGCGGGCCGGGCGCCGACCACGACCACGACCGCGAGCGGGTCGTTCTCGGACCAGGACAGCCGCAGCACCGGAAGATGCCCGCGCCAGGGCCGGCCGTCGCCGAGGACGATCTCCCAGCTGACGTTCTCGGTCATCGCACGGTCCCGGTCGTCGGGGGTCGGGGGCTCCGGTCGTCGGCTCGGCCGGTTCGCCCGGCCGCGGACCGGGCACTTCGAAGGGTCGCACCCCGCGGGGTGGGCCGCCACTCGGCTGACCCGGTCGGTGTCCCCGGCGAGCCGGAGCGGCGCGCCGTGCGCGCGTACTCTCGGCCCGTGCCCGACCCGACCACGTACCGGCCTGCCACGGGCACGATCCCGGAGCAGCCAGGTGTCTACAAGTTCCGGGACGAGCGCGGCCGGGTCATCTACGTCGGCAAGGCCAAGAGCCTGCGCCAGCGGCTGAACTCGTACTTCGCCGACCTGCACAACCTGCACCCGCGGACCCGGCAGATGGTGACCACCGCGGGCAGCGTCGAGTGGACCGTGGTCACCACCGAGGTCGAGGCGCTCCAGCTCGAGTACAACTGGATCAAGGAGTTCGACCCGCGGTTCAACGTCCGCTACCGCGACGACAAGTCGTACCCGAGCCTGGCCGTGACGCTGTACGAGGAGTTCCCGCGGCTGCAGGTGATGCGCGGGCCGAAGCGCAGGGGCGTGCGCTACTTCGGGCCGTACGCGCACGCCTGGGCCATCCGGGAGACGCTCGACCTGCTGCTGCGGGTGTTCCCGGCCCGGACCTGCTCGGCCGGGGTGTTCAAGCGGGCCGGCCAGATCGGCCGGCCCTGCCTGCTCGGCTACATCGGCAAGTGCTCGGCCCCCTGCGTCGGCCGGGTCGACGCCGACGAGCACCGCCAGATCGTCGAGGACTTCTGCGACTTCATGGCCGGCAAGACCGACAGCATGATCCGCCGGCTGGACAAGGAGATGGCGGCGGCCGCGCAGGAGCTGGAGTTCGAGCGGGCGGCCCGGCTGCGCGACGACATCGGGGCGCTGCGCCGGGCGATGGAGAAGCAGGCCGTCGTCTTCGGCGACGGGACCGACGCCGACGTGGTCGCCTTCGCCGAGGACGCGCTGGAGGCCGCGGTCCAGGTCTTCCACGTCCGCGGCGGCCGGGTCCGGGGCCAGCGCGGCTGGGTCGTGGACAAGGTCGAGGACGTCACCACCGGCGACCTGGTCGAGCAGTTCTGCCTGCAGGTCTACGGCACCGACGACGGGGACAGCCCGCCGCGCGAGGTCCTGGTGCCGGAGCTGCCGCCGGACGCGGCCGTGCTGGAGGAGCTGCTCGCGGAGCTGCGCGGCGCCCGGGTCAGCCTGCGGGTGCCGCAGCGCGGGGACAAGCGGTCCCTGATGGAGACCGTCGCCCGCAACGCCCAGCAGTCCTTCCAGCAGCACAAGCTCAAGCGGGCCACCGACCTGACCGCCCGGTCCCAGGCGCTGGCCGAGATCCAGGACGCGCTCGGCCTGGACACCGCGCCGCTGCGGATCGAGTGCTTCGACGTCTCGCACGTGCAGGGCACCAACGTGGTCGCCTCGATGGTCGTGTTCGAGGACGGGCTGCCGCGCAAGTCCGAGTACCGCCGGTTCGCCATCCGGGGCACGGGCCCGGGCGGGCCGGACGGCGGGGTCGAGGGCGGCGACGTGCAGTGGATCCACGAGACGATCCGCCGCCGGATGGCCCGCTACCTGGACGAGCGGATCGACACCGGCGAGGAGGCCGACGACAACGCCGATCCCGCGGGCGACCCGGCCGCGGCGCCGCAACGGCCGGGGCCGCTGGACCCCGAGACCGGGCGGCCGCGCAAGTTCGCGTACCCGCCGAACCTGATGGTGGTCGACGGCGGCGCTCCGCAGGTCGCGGCGGCCGCGGCCGCGCTGGCCGAGCTCGGCATCGACGACGTGGCGCTGTGCGGGCTGGCCAAGCGGCTGGAGGAGGTCTGGCTGCCGGGCGAGGACCAGCCGGTGATCCTCCCGCGCACGTCCGAGGGGCTCTACCTGCTGCAGCGGGTCCGGGACGAGGCGCACCGCTTCGCCATCACGTACCACCGGCAGAAGCGGTCCCGGGCGATGACGACCTCGGCCCTGGACGGCGTACCGGGGCTGGGGGAGACGCGCAAGAAAGCGCTGCTGAGGCAATTCGGCTCGCTGAAGCGCCTCCGCGCGGCCTCCGTGGAGGACATCATGGCCGTTCCGGGTGTGGGGCGGCGGACGGCCGAGGCGGTCTGCGCGGCGCTGCACCGGGAGGACGCGCAACCGGGTCCGGCCGTGGACCCGATCACCGGGGAGGTACTGGATGGCTGAGCCGGGCCTTGAGGTGGTCGTGGTCACCGGGCTGTCCGGCGCGGGCCGCAGCACCGCCGCCAAATGTCTGGAGGACATCGGCTTCTACGTCGTGGACAACCTGCCGCCCTCGCTCATCGCGGCCATGGTCGACCTCGGCAGCCGGACCTCCGGCGGGGTCACCAAGATCGCGGTGGTGGTCGACGTCCGTAGCCGTGCGTTCTCGGCCGATCTGCGGAGTGTGATCGGAGACCTGGACGAGCGGGGGTACCGTCCCCGCGTGCTCTTCCTCGAGGCGGCCGACGAGGTCCTCGTCCGCCGGTTCGAGAACGTCCGGCGCGCGCACCCGCTGCAGGGTGGCGGCCGGCTGGTCGACGGCATCGCCGCCGAGCGGGAGCTGCTGGCCGACCTGCAGTCGGTCGCCGACCTGGTCGTGGACACCAGCCGGCTGTCCGTACACGACCTGCGGCGGCAGCTGGAGCAGCAGTTCAGTGACGAGAGCGGGATGCCCGCGCTGCGGGCGACCGTGCTGTCCTTCGGCTTCAAGTACGGCCTGCCGATGGACGCCGACCTCGTCGCCGACGTGCGGTTCCTGCCCAACCCGCACTGGATCCCGGAGCTGCGCCCGCATACGGGTCAGGACCCGGACGTCCGCGACTACGTGCTCTCGCAGGAGGGCGCCGGTCGGTTCCTGGACGTCTACACCGAGCTGCTGCGGCTGGTCGGGGCCGGCTACCAGCGCGAGGGCAAGCGTTACCTGACCCTGGCGATCGGCTGCACCGGCGGCCGGCACCGGTCGGTGGCGATGGCCGAGGAGATCGCCAAGCGGCTGGTCGGCGACGGCGTCCAGACGACGGTGGCGCACCGGGACCTGGGGCGTGAGTAGACCGCCCCGCGTGGTGGCGCTGGGCGGCGGCCACGGCCTGGCCGCCTCGCTGGCCGCGCTGCGCCGGCTGACCCGGCACGTCACCGCGGTCGTCACCGTCGCCGACGACGGCGGTTCCTCCGGCCGGCTGCGCCGCGAGCTCGGCGCGCTGCCGCCGGGGGACCTGCGGATGGCGCTGGCCGCGCTGGCCGGCGACGACGAGTGGGGCCACACCTGGGCCGACGTGCTGCAGCACCGCTTCGGCGGCACCGGCGCGTTGGCCGGCCACCCGGTCGGCAACATCGTGCTCACCGGCCTGGCCGAGACCCTCGGCGATCCGGTCGCGGCGCTGGACACGGTCGCCCGGCTGGTCGGCGCGGTCGGCCGGGTGCTGCCGATGAGCCCGCAGCCGCTGGAGATCTCGGCCGAGGTCGCCGGCCTCGACGACGCCGACCCGGACCGGGTCCGGCGGATCCGCGGCCAGGTCGCGGTGGCGACCACGATCGGCCGGGTGGTGTCGGTGTCGCTGGTGCCGGCCGACCCGCCGGCCTGCGCGGACGCCGTACGAGCGGTGGCCGAGGCCGACCTGGTCGTGCTCGGGCCGGGGTCCTGGTTCACCAGCGTGCTGCCGCACGTACTGGTCCCGGACCTGCTCGCCGCGCTGGTGGCGACGCCGGCCCGGCGGGTGGTCGCCCTGAACCTGGCCGCGCAGCCGGGGGAGACCGCCGGCTTCTCCCCGCAGCAGTACCTGGAGGTGCTCGCGGCCCACGCGCCGGGCCTCCGGGTGGACGCCGTGGTGGCGGACACCGACGCGGTGTCCGACGCGCGTGGTCTCATGTCGGGCGTGTCCGCGCTCGGTGCCCGCCTCGTCCTCGCTCCGGTGGCAGCCGGGGACGGTACGCCGCGACACGACCCGAAGCGGCTGGCGACGGCATATCAGCAGGTGCTCGAAGAGTTGCCGGTCGTCGTGGAGCAGACGGCCGGGTTGGCACACGACGGGGGACGGAAGGCGGGGGTACGCCAGTGGCCATGACGGCGTCCGTGAAGGACGAGCTGAGCCGGCTGTCGGTGACCAAGACGTGCGACCGGCGGGCGGAGATCTCCGCGCTGCTCCGGTTCGCCGGGGGGCTCCACATCGTCGGCGGCCGGGTGGTCGTGGAGGCGGAGCTGGACACCGGCTCCACCGCGCGCCGCCTGCGCCGGGACATCGCCGAGGTGTACGGGCACGCCAGCGAGGTGCAGGTGCTGGCGGGCAGCGGGCTGCGCAAGGGCAACCGCTACATCGTGCGGGTGGTCAAGGACGGCGAGGGTCTGGCCCGCCAGACCGGGCTGCTGGACCAGCGCGGCCGGCCCGTACGGGGACTGCCGCCGCAGGTGGTCTCCGGCGGCGTCTGCGACGCCGAGGCGGCCTGGCGGGGGGCGTTCCTGGCGCACGGGTCGTTGACCGAGCCGGGACGGTCCTCCTCGCTGGAGATCACCTGCCCCGGGCCGGAGGCGGCGCTGGCCCTGGTCGGCGCGGCCCGCCGGATGGGCATCCAGGCCAAGGCCCGCGAGGTGCGCGGGGTGGACCGGGTGGTGGTCCGGGACGGGGATGCGATCGGGGCGCTGCTGACCCGGCTCGGCGCGCACGAGAGCGTGCTGGCCTGGGAGGAGCGGCGGATGCGCCGCGAGGTCCGGGCGACGGCCAACCGGCTGGCCAACTTCGACGACGCCAACCTGCGCCGGTCGGCCCGGGCCGCGGTCGCGGCCGGCGCCCGGGTCCAGCGGGCGCTGGAGATCCTCCGCGACGACCTGCCGGACCACCTCGCCCAGGCCGGCCAGCTGCGGCTGGAGCACAAGCAGGCCTCGCTGGAGGAGCTCGGCCAGCTCGCCGACCCGCCGATGACCAAGGACGCGGTGGCCGGGCGGATCCGCCGGCTGCTGGCGCTGGCCGACAAGCGGGCCGCCGATCTGGGCATCCCGGACACGGAGTCCAGCGTCACCCCGGAGATGCTGGCTCCCTGAGCGTTGTCCCGGGCGCGGTCCGGCTGCCGGCCGGCCCGGGCGCGGTCCGGCTCCCTACGGGCTGGGCTCCTGGAAGACCGGGTCGAGCGGGTCCGGCGGCGTGTTCGGCGGCGCGCCGGGCAACGTGGTGTCGGCGCCGGGCGTGTCCTCGGGAGCGGTGACGCCGGCCGCGCGCAGCCGCTCGAGCATGGCCTGCTCGTCGTCGGTCAGCGGCGTGGTCAGGTCCTGGTCACTGCCGGGATCGTTGTCCTCGCTCTTGGTGTCCATCGCGGTGTCGGGTACAGGTCCGTCAACCATGCCGCTGCTTTACCCCATGATCCCGGCGGCGATGCCCCGGCGCGGAGTTGTCCACAGGGTTGCCTCGATGCCGGAAGTCCGCCGGGCTCCCGGTAGGGTCGTTCCCGCAAACATCAGCAGCAGGGGAGGGTCCATCGTGACGGTCCGCGTCGGCGTGAACGGCTTCGGCCGCATCGGCCGCAACTTCTGGCGCGCGGTCGACGCCAGCCACCACGACATCGAGATCGTCGCCGCGAACGACCTCGGCGACGTGAAGACGATGGCGCACCTGCTCAAGTACGACAGCATCCTCGGCCCGCTCAAGCACGAGGTCGAGGTCACCGACGCCGGCATCACGGTCGACGGCAAGGAGATCAAGATCCTGGCCGAGCGCGACCCGGGCGCGCTGCCCTGGGGCGACCTCGGCGTCGACGTGGTGATCGAGTCGACCGGGTTCTTCACCAAGGCCGCCGACGCGCGCAAGCACGTCGACCAGGGCGGGGCCAAGAAGGTCATCATCTCCGCGCCGGCCAGCGGCGAGGACCTCACCGTCGTGCTCGGCGCCAACGACTCGGCGTACGACGGCTCGCAGACGATCATCTCCAACGCGTCCTGCACGACCAACTGCCTGGCCCCGCTGGCCAAGGTCCTGATGGACACGTTCGGTATCGAGCGCGGCCTGATGACCACGGTGCACGCGTACACGCAGGACCAGAACCTGCAGGACGCGCCGCACAAGGACCTGCGCCGGGCCCGCGCCGCCGCCATCAACGTGATCCCGACCAGCACCGGTGCGGCCAAGGCCATCGGCCTGGTGCTGCCGGACCTGGTCGGCAAGATGGACGGCTACGCGCTGCGGGTGCCGGTGCCGACCGGCTCCTGCACCGACCTGACCGTGACGCTCGGCCGCGAGACCGACGTGGCCGAGGTCAACGCGGCCTACGCGGCCGCCGCCGAGGGCACCCTCAAGGGCTACCTGCGCTACACCTCGGACCCGATCGTCTCCTCCGACATCGTCGGCGACCCGGCCTCCTGCATCTTCGACTCGGGCCTGACCAAGGTCATCGGCAACCAGGCCAAGGTCGTCGGGTGGTACGACAACGAGTGGGGCTACTCCAACCGGCTGGCCGACCTCGTCGCGCTCGTCGGCGCCCGGCTGAGCTGACGGCGGCGCATCGGTGAAGACGCTCGACGACCTGCTCGCCGAGGGGGTGTCGGGCCGGCGCGTGCTGGTCCGCTCCGACCTCAACGTCCCCCTCGACGGGACCCGGATCACCGACGACGGCCGGATCCGGGCCTCGGTCCCGACCCTGACCCGGCTCACCGGGGCCGGCGCCCGCGTGATCGTGACGGCCCACCTGGGCCGCCCGAAGGGTGCGCCGGAGGAGAAGTACACGCTGCGTCCGGTGTCCGAGCGGCTCGGTGAGCTGCTCGGCGCGGAGGTCGCGTTCGCGACCGACACCGTCGGCGACGACGCGCGGGCGACCGTGGACAAGCTCACCGACGGCGGCGTCGCGCTGCTGGAGAACGTGCGCTTCGAGCCGGGCGAGACCAGCAAGGAGGACGCCGAGCGGGAGGCGTTCGCCGGCCGGCTGGCCGCCCTCACCGGCTCCGGCGGGGCCTACGTGGACGACGCCTTCGGCGCCGTGCACCGCAAGCACGCCAGCGTCTACGACGTCGCCCACCGCCTCCCGGCGTACGCGGGCGATCTGCTGCTCGGCGAGCTGCGGGTGCTGTCCCGGCTGGCCGGCCACGGCGACGAGCTGCAGCGGCCGTACGTGGTGGTGCTCGGCGGCAGCAAGGTCTCCGACAAGCTCGGCGTGATCTCCGCGCTGCTGCCCAAGGTCGACCGGCTGCTGGTGGGCGGCGGCATGGGCTACACGTTCCTGGCCGCCAAGGGCTGGGAGGTCGGCCACTCGCTGCTGGAGAAGGACCAGATCGAGACCTGCCGCCGGCTGCTGGAGCGCGACGGCGACCGGATCGGGCTGCCCGTCGACATCGTCGTGGCCGAGGGGATCAGCGAGGACGCGGCGACGCACGTGGTCGACGCCGACCAGATCCCGGCCGAGCTCGAGGGCCTGGACATGGGCCCGGCGACCGTGGCCGCGTTCGGCGGCGCGGTGTCCGGCGCGGGCACCGTGTTCTGGAACGGCCCGGTGGGCGTCTTCGAGGTCGGTCCGTTCCGGGCCGGCACCCGCGGGGTGGCCGAGGCGATCGCGTCCAGCTCCGCGTTCTCGGTGGTCGGTGGGGGCGACTCGGCCGCGGCGGTGCGCCTGCTCGGGGTCGGCGAGGAGCGCTTCGACCACATCTCCACCGGCGGCGGCGCGTCGCTGGAATACCTGGAAGGCCGCAGCCTGCCCGGCGTGGCCGTGCTGGAGTCCTGACGTGGCCCGTTCCGCCGCCCCCCGCTCCGGGCGCCGGCCCCTGGTGGCCGGCAACTGGAAGATGCACCTGAACCACCTCGAGGCGATCGGGCTGGTCCAGAAGATCGCGTTCAGCCTCAAGGAGACCGAGCTCGAGGCCGTCGAGGTCGTCGTGCTGCCGCCGTTCACCTCGGTGCGCAGCGTGCAGACGCTCATCGACGGCGACAAGCTGCTGCTCTCGCACGGCGCGCAGGACCTCTCGCCGTTCCCGCAGGGGGCCTACACCGGCGACATCAGCGGCGCGATGCTGGCCAAGCTCGGCTGTTCGTACGTGGTGGTCGGCCACTCCGAGCGCCGGCAGTACCACCAGGAGACCGACGAGCTCGTCGCGGCCAAGCTGGCCGCGGCGTACAAGAACGGGCTCACGCCGATCCTCTGTGTCGGGGAGCCGCTGGAGATCCGTGACTCCGGGGAGCACGTGACCCACTGCGGCTCCCAGCTGGAGGCCGCGATCGCGAAGCTGCCGGCCGAGAACGCGCGCTCCCTCGTCGTCGCGTACGAGCCGGTGTGGGCGATCGGGACCGGCAAGGTCGCCACCCCGGACGACGCCCAGGAGATGTGCGGCGAGCTGCGCACCCGGCTGGCCGAGCGCTACTCCGGGGACCTCGCCGACCAGGTCCGGATCCTCTACGGCGGCTCGGTCAAGGGCAAGAACGCGGCCGAGCTGATGGTCAAGACCGACGTCGACGGCGCGCTGGTCGGCGGCGCCAGCCTGGACGGCGGCGAGTTCGCCACGATCTGCCGGGCGGCGATCCCGGCCCAGTCCGGCGCAGCCAGGCGGTGAGACGCCGCCGCCTCGTCCCGATCCTCGCCCTCGTGCTCGGGCTGGGGCTGGCGGCCTGTGACTCCGGTTCCCCGGCCGCGCCGGTGTCCGATCCGGCTTCGGTCCGGGGCCTGGACACCGGCAGCAGCGGGATCCGGGCCCCGTCGGCCCAGACCGGCGGGACCCTGACGCTGGTCACCGGTGCGGTCGACAGTCTCGACCCGCAGCGGTCGTACTCGCCCGGCGTCTGGAACGTCATGCGGCTCTACACCCGCCAGCTGGTGGCGTACGCGCCCAAGCCCGGCTCGGACGGCGCCCGGGTGGTGCCGGACCTGGCGACCGCGCCCGGACGGACCACCGACGGCGGCCGGACCTGGACCTACACGCTGCGCCCGGGCCTGACCTGGGAGGACGGCCGGCCGCTGACCTCGGCCGACGTGAAGTACGGGATCGAGCGGCAGTTCGCCTCCGAGGTGATCACCGGCGGGCCGACCTGGGCCCTGCAGCTGCTGGACGACAGGACCAAGCCGTACGACGGGCCGTACACCGACAAGGGCGGGCTGAAGACCATCGCCACCCCGGACGCGCGGACGATCACGTTCACGCTGGACCGGCCGTTCGCGGACTGGGACGAGGTGCTGGCACTGCCGGCAGCCAGCCCGGTCGAGGCCAGGGCCGACACCGGCGCGACCTACGGGACCAAGCCGCTGTCCAGCGGGCCGTACCGGATCGCGAGCGCGACCAAGGCCGGCACCATCACCTTCGCCCGCAACCCGCACTGGTCCAAGGCCAGCGACCCGGTCCGGACCGCGCTGCCGGACACGATCGTGCTCAGGACCAACGTGGTGCCGGCCGAGCGGGACCGCGAGGTCCTCTCCGGTGCGGCCGACGCCGACGTCTCCGGCAGCGGCCTGCAGCCGGAGGCGGCGGCCGAGGCGCTCAACGACCCCGCGCTGGCGGCGCGGGTCGACGACCCCAGCACCGGCACGCTGCGGTTCGTCGCGATGCCGTCCGCGGTCGGCGCCCTCGGCGACGTGCACTGCCGCCGCGCCGTGCAGTACGCGTTGGACAAGGCGGCGGTGAAGGACGCCCTCGGCGGGCCGTACGCGGCCTCGCTGGCGACCACGCTCTGGCCCCGGGCGCTGCCCGGCTACCCGGCCACCGCGCCGTACCCGACCGGCGAGGGCAACCGGGGCGACCTGGTCGCGGCGCGCAAGGAGCTCGCCGACTGCGGCCAGCCGAACGGCTTCTCGACCACGCTCGGCACGGTCAACGACGGCCGCGGCAAGGTCGCCGCCGACGTCGTCGTCCGCTCGCTGGCCCGGGTCGGCATCGCCGCGACCCCGAAGCAGTACCCGCGGGGCACGTTCCTGGCCTCGGTGGCCGGCGCGCCCGCGACCGTCCGGGCCGACGGCCTCGGGCTGATCGTGGCCGAGTGGGCGGCCGACTTCCCCTCGCCGTACGCGTTCCTGGACCCGCTGGTGGACGGGCGCAGCGTGAAGACCTCGGCCAACCCGAACGTGGCCGAGCTGTCCGGCGACGAGGAGGCGATCGACGAGGCCACCGCGACGCTCGACCCGGTCCAGGCGACCGCGGCCTGGCGCCAGGTCGCGGCCACGGCGATGAACACCGCCGGATACGCGCCGCTGGTCGAGGACCGGGCCGTACTGCTCGGTAGCGCACGGTTGCGGAACGCGTACGTGCAGCCCGCGTACCGCGGCTACGATCTCGCGTCGCTCGGAGTCGAGTAGGCTGACGCTCTCGGCACCATCCGTACTGCTCCGCGAACCGACAGAGGACCCCACCCGGCGATGATCATCGGCCTGTCCATCGTGCTCATCATTGCCAGCGCACTGCTGGTGATTCTCATCCTCCTGCACCGCGGCAAGGGTGGTGGCCTGTCGTCGATGTTCGGCGGCTCGGTCTCCTCGTCGCTGTCCGGATCCTCGGTGGTCGAGAAGAACCTCGACCGCCTGACGCTGTTCTGCGGCGCGGTCTGGACCATCTGCATCGTCGGCCTCGGCCTGCTTCTCAAGGCCGGCGGCTAAATAGCCCTTCCCCAGACCCCGGAGCACGTCCGGGGTTCCACCGTTCGTCGAGGAGAGCAGACACAGTGGCTGGTGGCAGCGCCATCCGGGGCAGCAGGGTCGGGGCGGGACCGATGGGAGAGGCCGAGCGCGGGGAGTCCGCCCCGCGCCGCCACATCCCGTTCTGGTGCGCGAACGGGCACGAGACGCGCCCGGCGTTCGCGGAGGAGGCGGCGGTCCCGGAGACGTGGGACTGCCCGCGTTGCGGGCTGCCGGCCGGTCAGAGCGAGCAGGCGCCGCCGCCGGCGCCGCGCAACGAGCCGTACAAGACCCACCTGGCGTACGTGCGGGAGCGCCGCACCGACGCCGACGGCGAGGCCATCCTCGAGGAGGCTCTGGCCAAGCTGCGGGACCGCCGCGGCCGGTGACCGCCTCCACCTGGCGCGAGCTGGGGGAGAAGCGGCGGCTGCGCCGTCCGTCCGGGGACGCCGAGCCGGCGGATGAGCTGGCCGAGGAGATGGCGGTCGGGGTCGCGCTGGACGGCGTCGACCTGGCCGAGACCCGGCGCTCGCCGCTGACGCTGGTCGACAGCGTGCTGCGGCGCTGCGACCTGTCCGCCGCGGTCTGGCAGGCGGTGACGATGCGGCAGGTCGAGTTCCTGGACTGCCGGGCGCTCGGGCTGCGACTGTCCGTCGACCTCGGCCAGGACGTCTACCTGCGCGACTGCCGGCTGGACGCGGCCACGCTGCGGATCAGCCGGGTCCGCGGGATGGTCGTGTTCGACGACTGCACGTTCACCGACGCCGTCATCGGCGGAGACCTGTCCGCGGTCGTGTTCACCGGCTGCACGTTCGACGGGGCCGAGTTCGCGGCGACCGCGGCCGACGGGTGCGACCTGCGCGGGTCCCGGCTGGGTGGGGCGCGCGGGCTGCTCACGCTGCGCGGGGCCCGGGTGACGATGGACCAGGCCGTCTCGTTCGCGCCCCGGCTCGCCTCCGAGGCCGGCTTCACGATCCAGGCCGACTGACCTCTGCTCCGGCGGTGCCGAGGGTGCGGGTGGCGGGGGTGACGAGCAGCCAGGCGCCGGCGGCGAGCACCGGGATCGCGGCGACGGCGAACGCGAGCCGGACGTCGATCGCGACCAGCAGGCCGGTGCCGGCCAGCGAGACCGGCTCCAGCGCGGTCCGGGCCAGGTGCAGCAGCGAGCTGGTGCGGCCGAGCCGGTCCGGCGGCGTCCGGGTCTGCAGCCAGGTCGGCAGCGCGACGTCCTGGGAGTACGCGACCCCGACGCCGAGCAGGGCCAGCAGCACCGCGGCCACGACGACCTGGCGGGTCAGGCCGATCGTGGTGAACGTGACCGCCTCGACCACGCTCATCAGCCCGATCAGCAGGCCCCAGCGCGCGGGCAGCCCGGTCGCGGCCGCGGCGACCGACCCGGTCAGCTGGCCGACGCCCCAGGCCGAGAGCAGCACGCCGAGCCCGAGCGCGCCGCCGCTGGAGCGGGCCAGCGCGGGCAGGCCGACGCCGAACAGGCCCGCGTAGCTCAGCGTCGCCGCGGCCACCACGATCAGCACGGCCCGGACCTCGGCGGTGCGGGCGGCCCAGCGCAGCCCGGTCCGGATGTCCGTCCACATCGGACCGTCCACAATGGATCGTACGGTCGGGGCGGCCAGGACGGTCGCGGCGGCGAGGGCGAACGTGCCGGCGTCGGCGGCCAGCGCGGCCGCCGGTCCGGCGGTGGTCACGAGGACGCCGGCCCCGAGCGGGCCCACCACGAACGCGACCTGCTCGCCGGCCGAGACCAGCGCGTTGGCCCGGGGGAGGTGGGCGGCGTCGACCAGCGCGGGCAGGATCGCGACCCCGGCCGGTCCGGCGAACGCGTCGGCCGCGCCGACGACGATCGCGACCGCGGCGAACACGGCCGCGCCGGGGTCGCCGGTCGCGGCCAGCAGCGCCAGCAGGCCGACCGCGACGCCGCGGGCCAGGTGCGCGCCGAGCAGCACGGTCCGGGCCGAGACCCGGTCGACGACGGCGCCGCCGACCAGCAGCAGGACGCCGCGGGGGATCGCGCCGGCGATCAGCGTCCCGGCCAGGACGCCGGCCGAGCCGGTCGCGGACAGCACCAGCCAGGCGAACGCGACCGCGAACGCGGCGTCCCCGATCCCGGACACCGACTCGCCGCCCCAGACGCGCCAGAACCGCCACCCCACCCGCGCACCGTAGCCACCGGCCGCGCCGGGCGGGCGTCAGCCGATGGGGAGGCGGACGACGGAGGGTGGGAGTTTGGCGGCGGACCCCTGGTCCAGCAGCCAGAGGGTGCGGGCGCGGCCGCGGGCACCCGCGGCCGGGACCTGGATCGCGCCGGCGCCGCCGAGGGCGAGCGCGACCGCGCCGGCCTTCTCGGTGCCGGCCGCCATCAGCCAGACCTCCGTGGCCGCGGTGATCGCCGGGAAGGTCAGCGTGAGCCGGGTCGGCGGCGGCTTGGGACACCCGCGCACGGCCGCGACCGGCCGGGTCTCGTACGCGGCCGGCGACCCGGGGAAGATCGAGGCGACGTGCCCCTCCTCGCCGACCCCGAGCATGAGCACGTCCAGCCGCGGCACCGGCCCGTGGTCCTCGTGCCGGGTCGCCCGGGCCAGCTCGGCCGTGTACGCCGCGGCGGCCGCCTCGGGATCGCCCGCGTACGGACCGTCGGAGGCCGGGAACGGGTGCACCCGGGCCGGGTCGACGGGGACGGCGGACAGCAGCGCGTCCTGGGCCTGCTTGTCGTTGCGCTCGGGGTCGCCGTCCGGGAGCCAGCGCTCGTCGCCCCACCAGATGTCCACGTGGGACCAGTCGACCGCGGCCCGGGCCGGGTTCGCGGCCAGCTCCCGCAGGACCGCGCCGCCGACCCGGCCGCCGGTGAGCACGATCGAGGCGACCCCGCGGGCGGCCTGGGCGTCCACCAGCCGGACCGCGAGCCGGGCCGCCGCCGCCTTCGCCAGCAGGTCGGCGGTCCGGTGCACCACCACGTCCGTGCTCATGCGGACTCCCGGAGCGTGCTCATGCCAGCGGCTCCGGACCGCCGGCCGGGCCCGCCTCGTCGTCGGTCTCGGCCGCCGGTTTCGCCTCCGGCGCCGGACCGGCCTCGCCGCCCACCGCCGGATGCGCCGCCTCGTCCGGCCCCGCGGTACCGGCGGAGCCGCCGGCCGAGCCGCTGCCGGCTGAGCCGGGAGACGAGCCGCCGGCCGACCCGGGAGACGAGCCGGCAGCCGGGCCGGGGGATTTGGCTGCGACCGCAGCCGGCGACGCCACCGACGACTGCGCCGCGACCGGCGCCGCGGACGACGCCATCGGGTCGACCCAGATCAGCGTCCGCGGCTCGTCCGGCCGCGCCGCCAGCCCCGGCACGCCGGCCGCCACCCCGAGCGACTCCGCGTACGGCTGGTCGGCGTCGAGCCGGCGCAGTTCCTCGGCCAGCAGGTCACCGAGCTGCCGCTCCGGCAGCGCGACCGTGCTGTCGGGCTGCTCGCTGCGCTGCAGCAGGACCGAGGTGGCGTCCTTGCGGCTGAGCGTGACCGTGTTGCCGTCGACCAGCTCGATGCGGATCTCCGACACCCCGATCCCGCCCGCTCCGGCGGCCCGGCCGCCGGCCTGCTCGACCGGCACCTCGCAGCCGAACCGGGAGGACATCCAGCCGGCCAGCAGCAGCGCGGCCGGGTCGTCCTGCTTGCCGGTCACGGTCGCCGCCTTGGGCGCCGAGCGGACCGTGTCGAACGCCGAGGCCAGCTCGGCCCGCCACGGCGTCGTCCGGGTCCAGGCCAGGTCGGTGTCGCCGGGCACGTAGTCCTCGGCCCGCAGCCGCAGCCCGTCGGCCGGGTTCTCCGAGCGCCGGATGTCGGTGACCCGCCGGTCGGCGAAGACGCCGAGCGGGTCGTGCGCGATGCGGTCCGGGGGAGCGCCGTACCACCAGGTGACG
Organism: Mycobacteriales bacterium; assembly: GCA_035995165.1. Classification (NCBI taxonomy): domain Bacteria; kingdom Bacillati; phylum Actinomycetota; class Actinomycetes; order Mycobacteriales; species Mycobacteriales bacterium. The sequence goes on along the minus strand of DASYKU010000053.1, from coordinate 11,265 downwards.
ACCGGCGCGTCCGCCGCCAGCAGCGGCAGCACGACGGACTCCGCGTGCAGCGAGAGCCGGCCGTACATCCGCATGACGACGGCCTCGCCCGGGCCGAGCCGCCCGCCGACGAGGACCTCGGCGTCCAGCCGGGGAATCGGCGCCTCGACCTGGCGCCGGATGACGATCAGCAGCCGGCAGGGGTGCAGGGAGGCGGCGGTGGTCGCGGCGGCCTCGGCCTCGTGCACGTCCTTCTCGTCCACGACCACGACGAGGGTGAGCGCGAGCCCGGACATCACCGCGCCGCCGGAGCGCCGCTCCGCGGCGAGGGCCTTGACGACGGCCGTGCCCGTGGTGTCCCACAGCGTGGTCACGGTCGCCTCCAGGTGCGCCCGTCGCGCGCGAGCATCTCGTCGGCCTCCTTGGGACCCCACTCGCCGGCCCGGTAGAAGGCCGGCTCCTTGCCCTGCCAGTAGTCCTCCAGCGGGTCGACCACCCGCCAGGACGCCTCGACCTCGGCCGCCTGCGGGAACAGGGTCGCGTCGCCGAGCAGCACGTCCAGGATCAGCCGCTCGTACGCCTCGGGCGAGGACTCGGTGAAGGACTGCCCGTAGAGGAAGTCCATCGCGACGTCCCGGACCTCCATCTGCGACCCCGGCACCTTGGACCCGAACTTGAGCGTGATGCCCTCGTCCGGCTGCACCCGGATCACCAGCTGGTTGTGGCCGAGCTCCTCGGTGTCGGTCTTGGAGAACGGCAGGTGCGGCGCCTTCTTGAACAGGATCGAGATCTCGGTGACCCGGCGCGGCAGCCGCTTGCCGGTGCGCAGGTAGAACGGCACCCCGGCCCAGCGGCGGGTCTCGATGTCGAGCTTGACCGCCGCGTACGTCTCCGTCTGGGAGTCGCCCGGGACGTCCTTCTCCTGCCGGTAGCCCAGCACCCGCTCGCCGGCCAGCCAGCCCTGCGTGTACTGGCCGCGGATCGCGTAGTCGCTGTGCGGCGGCGGCAGCGTGATCGCCCGCAGCACCTTGATCTTCTCGGTCCGGATCGCGTCCGCGGTGAACTCGACCGGCTCCTCCATGCCGACCAGCGCGAGCAGCTGCAGCACGTGGTTCTGCAGCACGTCGCGGGCCGCGCCGGTCTCGTCGTAGAACCCGGCCCGGCTGCCGATGCCGACGTCCTCGGCCATCGTGATCTGCACCGAGTCGACGTAGTTGGAGTTCCAGACCGGCTCGAACATCTGGTTCGCGAACCGCAGCGCCAGGATGTTCTGGACGGTCTCCTTGCCCAGGTAGTGGTCGATGCGGAAGACGTCCTGGGCCGTGAACACGTCGTCGACCAGGTCGTTCAGCTCACGCGAGGACTCCAGGTCGGTCCCGAACGGCTTCTCCACCACGACCCGGCGCCAGCCGCCGGACTTGCCGTTGTCGGCCATCCCGGTCCGCTGCAGCTGCTTGAGCACGATCGGGAACGCGGCCGGCGGGATGGACAGGTAGAACGCCGCGTTGCCCTTGATCCCGTGCGAGTCGCGCATCTCGTCCAGCGCCTCGGACAGCTCGTCGAAGGCGTTGTCGTCGTCGAAGGAGCCCGGTACGAAGCGGATGTTGCCGGCGAGCCGGGACCACACCTCCTCGCGCCAGGGCGTCCGGGCGCCGGCCCGGGCGGCGTCGCGGGCCATGTCCTCGAAGTCGCCGTCGCTCCAGTCGCGGCGGGCGAAGCCGGCCAGCACGAAGTCGGTCGGCAGCAGACCCCGGCTGTGCAGGTCGTACACGGCCGGGAGGAGTTTCTTGCGGGCCAGGTCGCCGGTGATGCCGAACACCACGAGGGCGCAGGGCTCCGGGACCCGCGGCAGCCGCCGGTCGCGCGGATCGCGCAGCGGGTTGGGCCGCCGTTCCTCGCCGAAGATCGGGTCCATCACCGCCCGGTCGCTTCCCGATCCGCGGCCGCCGGGCCCTGGCCCTTCGGCGTGGTGGAGCCGTCGGCGCTGACCTCGGCGCCGGCTTCCGACAACGACGTGGTGACCTGCTCGATGAGCTCGCCCCAGGAGTCCTCGAACTTCTTCACGCCCTCGTCCTCGAGCGTCTGCACGACGTCGTCGTACGAGACCCCGACGGCCTGCAGCCGGTCCGCGGTCTGCTGGGCCTCCGAATACATCGTGGTGATCGTGTCGCCCCGGACGACGCCGTGGTCGGCGACCGCGTCCAGCGTCGCCTCCGGCATCGTGTTGACCACGCCCGGCGCGACCAGGTCGACCACGTAGCGGGTGTCCTCGTACGCCGGGTCCTTCACTCCGGTGGACGCCCACAGCGGCCGCTGCGCGTGCGCGCCGGCCTCGGCCAGGGCCTTCCAGCGGTCGCCGCCGAAGACGTCCTCGTAGTGCTGGTAGGCCAGCCGCGCGTTCGCGATCGCGGCCGAGCCGCGCAGCGCCTTGGCCTCCTCCGACCCCAGCTTGTCCAGCCGCTTGTCGGTCTCGGTGTCGTTGCGGGAGACGAAGAACGAGGCGACCGAGCCGATCGTGGTCAGGTCGTGGCCGTTGGCCCTGGCCTGCTCCAGACCGGCGAGGAAGGCCTCCATGACCTCGTCGTACCGGGCCAGGGAGAAGATCAGCGTGACGTTGACGCTGATCCCCTCGGCCAGCACCGCCGTGATCGCGGGCAGGCCCTCGGCCGTGGCCGGGATCTTGATGAACAGGTTGGGCCGGTCGACCAGCCACCACAGCGCCTTGGCCTCGGCCACCGTCCGGTCGCTGTCGTGGGCCAGCCGCGGGTCGACCTCGATCGAGACCCGGCCGTCCACGCCGTCGGAGCGGTCGTGGACCGGCCGCAGCACGTCGCAGGCCCAGCGGACGTCGTACGTGGTCAGGGCCCGGACGGCCTCGCCCACGTCGACCCCGCGCAGGGCCAGGTCGGCGGTCTGCTCGTCGTACGCGTCGCCCTGGGACAGCGCCTTCTGGAAGATCGTCGGATTGGTGGTCACCCCGACCACGTGCTTGTCGTCGATGAGGTGCTGAAGGTTCCCGCTGCGCAGCCGCTCGCGGGACAGGTCGTCGAGCCAGACCGCCACCCCGGCGGCGGAGAGATCGGCGAGAGCGTCGCTCATGGAGTCCTCCTCAGGTTCCGGTGGTGGTGCCCGTGATCAGGCCGGCCCGCTGCAACGTGGCGTGGGCCGCGGCCACCACCCGGTCCGGCGTGAAGCCGAACTGTTCGAACAACGTGGTGCCGGCCGCGCTCGCGCCGAAATGCTCGATGCTCACGATCTCGCCGGTGTCGCCGACCAGGTCGCGCCAGCCCATCCCGATCGCGGCCTCGACGCTGACCCGGGCCTTGACCCCGGTCGGCAGCACGGCCTGCTGGTAGGCCAGGTCCTGCTCGAAGAACCACTCCCGGCACGGCATGGACACCACACGAGTGGCAACGCCCTCGTCCTCCAGCCGCTTCCGGGCCTCGACCGCCAGCCAGACCTCGGAGCCGGTGGCGATGATGATCACGTCCGGGGTCGTCTTGGCCGCGGCCTCGGCCAGCACGTACCCACCCTTGGCGGTGCCCTCGGCGGCGCCGGTGGTGCCGTCCGGCGAGCTCTCCGAGCGGTCCCAGGTCGGCACGTTCTGCCGGGTCAGGGCGAACCCGGCCGGCCGGTCGGTGTGCTCCAGGATCGTCTTCCAGGCCACCGCGGTCTCGTTCGCGTCGGCCGGGCGGACCACGTCCAGGCCCGGGATCGCCCGCAGCGCGGCCAGGTGCTCGATCGGCTGGTGGGTCGGGCCGTCCTCGCCGAGGCCGATCGAGTCGTGCGTCCACACGTACGTCACCGGCAGCTTCATCAGCGCCGCCAGCCGGACGGCCGGGCGCATGTAGTCGCTGAAGACCAGGAACGTGCCGCCGTAGACCCGGGTCAGCCCGTGCAGGGTGATCCCGTTCATGATCGAGCCCATCGCGTGCTCACGGATGCCGAAGTGCAGCACCCGCCCGTACGGCCCGCCGGGCCATTCCTTGGTCTGGTGCTCGGCCGGGATGAAGGACGGCTCGCCCTTGGGCGTGGTGTTGTTGGACTCGGCCAGGTCGGCCGAGCCGCCCCAGAGCTCCGGCAGCTCCGGCACGATCGCGTCCAGGACGTTGCCGGAGGCCTTGCGGGTCGCCATCCCCTTGGGGTCGGCGTCGAAGACCGGCAGCTTGTCGGTCCAGCCGGCCGGCAGGGTGTGCGTACGCAGCCGGTCCAGCAGCGTCTTGCGCTCCGGGTTCGCCTCGGCCCAGGCCTGGAAGCGGGTCTCCCACTCCGCGTGCTCGGCCTGGCCGCGGGTGCGGACCTCGCGGGCGTGGGTGAGCAGGTCGGGGTCGACCCAGAAGTTCTTCTCCGGGTCCAGCCCGAGCACCCGCTTGGTCGCCGCGACCTCGTCCGCGCCCAGCGCGGCGCCGTGGGCCTTGCCGGTGTTCTGCGCGTTCGGCGCGGGCCAGGCGATGATCGTGCGCAGCCGGATGAACGACGGCCGGTCGGTCTCGGCCTCGGCGGCCTTGATCGCCGCCTCCAGCGCGGCCACGTCCTCGACGTACGTCCCGTCCTCGCGGCGCCAGTCGATGGTCTGCACATGCCAGCCGTACGCCTCGTACCGCAGCGCGACGTCCTCGCTCAGCGCGATGTCGGTGTTGTCCTCGATGCTGATCTTGTTGTCGTCGTAGATCAGCGTCAGCGCGCCGAGCTTCTGGTGCCCGGCGATCGAGGACACCTCGCCGGAGATGCCCTCCTCCATGTCGCCGTCGGAGCAGATGGCGAAGATGTGGTGGTCGAACACGCTCTGGCCGGGGGCCGCGTCCGGGTCGAGCAGGCCGCGCTCGCGGCGGGCCGCCATCGCGAAGCCGACCGCGTTGCCGATGCCCTGGCCGAGCGGGCCGGTGGTGGTCTCCACGCCGGCGGTGTGCCCGTGCTCGGGGTGGCCCGGGGTCAGCGACCCCCAGGTCCGCAGCGCCTCCAGGTCCGCGAGCTCCAGGCCGTACCCGGCCAGGTAGAGCTGCAGGTAGAGGGTCAGGCTGGAGTGGCCGGCCGAGAGCACGAACCGGTCCCGGCCGAGCCAGCCCGGATCGGACGGGTCGTGCCGCATGATCCGCTGGAAGAGCGTGTACGCCACCGGCGCCAGGCTCATCGCCGTGCCGGGGTGGCCGTTGCCGGTCTTCTGCACCGCGTCCATGGCCAGCGCGCGGATCATGTCCACGGTCCGGGAGTCCGCGTCGGTCCAGCCGTCCGGGTACGCCGGCTGCGCGGGCGTCGCCGGAGCTTCCGCCGCGGGTTCCGGGGCCTTGTTCGTCGACTCGGCCGTGTCCTCGCCGGCGGGCGGGTGCTCCGAACTCTCGTTCACGCGAAATGCTCCTCTGCGTACGGACCGGACCCTGCCGGCCCGCGACCGTGACGGGCAGGTCGTGCCGGGCGGGCGGAGCCGTCGAATGATCACGTCGAGCGTAGTCCGTACCCGGCCCGCCGCAGTCTCCGACGGGCGAGGCCTCGCCCGTCGTGACCCGGCCGCTCTCCCTCCCGAGCGGCACGTACCCCTCAAGGGGTGCTCCGACACGGCGGTGCGTACAGTGCTTCGCGTGACGCAGGTGCTGCCGGGGCCGCGCGGCGCGGCGGTGCCGTCCGCGCCGGCCCCGATCGACGTGCCGGCCGAGCGTGCCGCGCGCCGGCGGCAGTCCGGGGTGATGCTGCGGGCGTACGTCGCGCTGACCAAGCCGCGCATCGTCGAGCTGCTGCTCGTCACGACCCTGCCGGCCATGATCCTGGCCGCGCACGGGCTGCCCCCGCTCGGCCTGGTGCTGGCCACCCTGGTCGGCGGCTCGCTGGCCGCGGGCAGCGCCAACGCGCTGAACTGCTACCTCGACCGCGACATCGACGCGGTGATGCGGCGCACGATCGCCCGCCCGCTGGCCCGGCACGCGGTCTCGCCCCGGGCCGCGCTGGTCTTCGGCATCGGCCTCGGCGTCGTCGCGATCTCGATCATGCTCGCGTTCACCGGCTGGCTGCCGGCCGCGCTCACCGCCGTCGCGATCCTCTTCTACGTGCTGGTCTACACGCTGGTGCTCAAGCGCCGGACCGCGCAGAACATCGTCTGGGGCGGCGCCGCCGGCTGCATGCCGGTGCTCATCGGCTGGGCCGCGGTGACCGGCTCGCTGGCCTGGGCCCCGGTGGTGCTGTTCGGGATCGTGTTCTTCTGGACCCCGCCGCACTTCTGGGCCCTGGCGATGCGGTTCAAGGACGACTACGCCCGGGCCGGGGTGCCGATGCTGCCGGTGGTGGCGACGCCGCTGCAGGTGGCCCGCCGGATCACCGCGTACACCTGGCTGACCGTGGCGACCTCGCTGGTGCTCTGGCCGCTGGCCACGTCCTGGGTCTACGGCGCCGTCGCGGTGCTGTCCGGGGCCTGGTTCCTGCTCGCCGCGCACCAGCTGCTGGCGCGGGTCGGGCGCGGGGAGGCGGCCAAGGCGCTGCCGCTGTTCCACCTGTCCAACACCTACCTCGCGGTGCTGTTCGTCGGGGTCGCCGTCGACGCGCTGGTGCGCTGACGTGCTGTCCCGGCCGCGCGGGCCGGCCCGGCGGTTGCCCCGCATCGCGCTGGCGACCTGCCGGGAGCTGCCCGCCGGCGACGAGGACGCGGGTCTGCTGCTGACCGCCTGCGCCGCCGCCGGGCTGGACGCGGACTGGCGGGTCTGGGACGACCCGGCCATCGACTGGGGCTCGTACGACCTCGTGGTGATCCGCTCGACCTGGGACTACGTGCCCCGCCGGGAGGACTTCACGGCCTGGGCGGCGAGCGTGCCGCGGCTGGCCAACCCGGCCGAGGTGATCGCCTGGAACACCGACAAGACGTACCTGCGGGAGCTGGCCGAGGCCGGGCTGCCGGTGGTGCCGACGGCCTGGCTGACCCCGCCGCCGAACGGGACCGGCGGGTGGCCGGACTGGCTCGACCTGGTGGTCAAGCCGACCGTGAGCGCGGGCGCCCGGGACACCGCGCGGTACGGCGCGGCCGAGCTCGACCGGGCCCGCGCGCACGCCGGCCGGCTGCTGGCCGCGGGCCGCCCGGTGATGGTCCAGCCGTACCTGAGCGGGGTGGACACCGTGGGCGAGGCCGCCCTGGTCTACGTCGGCGGCAAGTACAGCCACACGCTGCGCAAGAGCGCCGTGCTGCGGCCGGGGGACCCGGCCGAGACCGACGAGCTCTACCGGCCCGAGGAGATCGTCGAGCGGGCGCCGGCCCCGGGCGAGCGGGAGCTGGCCGAGCGGGCGCTGGCGGCGGTGCCCGGCGGCACCGACCGGCTGCTGTACGCGCGGGTCGACCTGCTGCCCGGACCGGACGGCGCGCCGGTCGTGGTCGAGCTGGAGCTGGCCGAGCCGTCGCTGTTCCTCGGCTCGGCCCCCGGCTCGGCGGACCGGTTCGCCGCCGCGATCCGGGCCGCCGCCCCGGTCTAGCGCGCGCTCAGCGCCTCCTGGGCCCGGACCCGGGACCGGGCCGTCAGCAGCGTGCCGAGCAGGCCGACCGCCAGCGCGACCAGGACGCCCAGGTTCGCGAACGCCCAGGCCCCCTCCTTGCCGCCGAGCCCGAACGGGCCGAGCAGGTAGCCCTGCCAGTCCAGCCAGCCGGCCGCGGCGTTGGTGACCAGCCCCCAACCGAGCACGGTGCCCAGCACGACCAGCCCGACCGCGTCCGCCCGGACGTCGCCGTACCGGCCGGTGGGGGAGTAGAGCTCGGCCTCGGCGTAGTCCCGCTTGCGCAGCGCGATGTCGGCCAGCAGCACGCCGCACCAGGCCGCGATCGGCACCCCGAGCGTGATCAGGAAGCCCTGGAACGGGCCGATGAAGTTGTCGGCCGCGAACACGACGTACACGGTCCCGATGATCATGATCACGCCGTCCACCAGCGCGGCCAGGTGCCGCGGGATCCGGACGCCGGCGGCGAGCAGGGACAGGCCGGAGGAGTAGATGTCCAGCACCGCGCCGCCGACCAGGCCGAGCACGGCCACGATCGCGAACGGCACCAGGAACCAGGTCGGCAGCACCTCGGTCAGCGCGCCGATCGGGTCGGAGCCGATGTCGGTGGACAGCTGCTGGGACGAGCCCGCCAGCAGCAGCCCGAAGACGATCAGGACGACCGGGCCGAGCGCTCCGCCGAACGTGGTCCAGCCGAACACGCCGCGCCCGGACGAGCGCCGCGGCAGGTAGCGGGAGTAGTCCGCGGCCGCGTTGACCCAGCCCAGCCCGAAGCCGGTCATGACGAACACCAGCGCGCCGACGAACGCCTGGGTCGAGCCCGCCGGCAGGCCCCGGACCGCGGACCAGGAGATGTGGCTCGCGGACAGGATCACGTAGACGACGGTGAGGACGCCGGTGGCCACGGTGATCCAGGTCTGCAGCTTCATGATGAACGCGAAGCCGAGCACCCCGGCCATGATCGTCACACCGGCGACCACGATCATCGCGATGATCTTGGTGCCGGTGCCGCCGCCCCAGCCGAGCCGGTCCAGCACGGTCGCGGTCGCCAGCGTGGCCAGGATGACCAGCACGGTCTCCCAGCCGACGGTGAGCAGCCAGGACAGCGCGCTCGGCAGCCGGTTGCCGCGGACGCCGAACGCGGCCCGGGACAGCACCATCGTCGGCGCCGAGCCGCGCTTGCCGGCCAGCGCGACCCAGCCGCAGAGCGCGAAGGACACGATGACGCCGACGACGCCGGCGATCACGCCCTGCCAGAAGGAGACCCCGAAGCCGAGCACGAAGGCGCCGTACGCGACCCCGAGCACGGAGATGTTGGCCGCGAACCAGGGCCAGAACAGGTCGGCCGGCCTGCCCTTGCGCTCGCCCTCGGCGATGACGTTGATGCCGTTGCGCTCGATCCCGGCCGGGACGGTGGTCGCCGGCGCGGCAGCCTGCTCGGTGTCGGACACGGTGCGATCGTCCACCACCGGACGGTCAGCCCGCCACGTACTCCCTGTACGGGACGGCCTCGGCGCCGGCGACGGCCCGGGTCGAGGTGGTCAGCAGCAGCCGGAGCGCGGCGATCCAGACCAGGCAGGCGCCGAGCAGGTGGAAGGCGACCAGCGCCACCGGCAGCCCGGTGAAGAACTGCACGAACCCGATCAGGCCCTGGGCCAGCTCGACCACCAGCAGCACCAGCGCCGCCCGGGTCGGGCCGGCCGGGGCCTTGGAGCCGCGCAGCCAGAGCCAGGTCGCGACGGTCAGGCCGATCAGCAGCATCACCGCGTCCGCGTGCAGCTGGCTGACGGTCTCCGGGTCGAAGCCGGTGCGGGGGACGTCGGCGTCGCCCGCGTGCGGCCCGCTGCCGGTCACCACGGTGCCGAGCGCGAGCACCGCGACGGTCACCCCGGTCAGCACCCGGACCAGCGTGACCAGGCTCGGGTTCACCACCCGGCGCGGCTCCCCGTCCGGCTGGTACGCCCGGTACGCCAGCGTCCCGGTGACCGCGAGGATCCCCATCGACAGCAGGAAGTGGGCCGCGACCGTCCACGGGTTCAGCCCGGTCAGCACGGTGATCCCGCCGAGCACGGCCTGGGCCGGGATGCCCAGGAACGCGGTCAGCGCCAGCGGCCGCAGCGGCCGCCGGGTCGAGCGCCACACCGCGAGCAGGGTGGCCAGCACGACCGCGGTGAGCACGAACGTGAGCATCCGGTTGGTGAACTCGATCACCCCGTGCTGCGCGTACGCCGCGGTCGGGGTGAGGGAGCCGGCGGTGCAGCTCGGCCAGGTCGGGCAGCCGAGGCCGGAGCCGGTCAGCCGGACGATGCCGCCGGTGACGACGATGCCGGCGTTGGCGACCACCGACGCGACCGCCAGCCGGCGCACCAGCACCTCGGGGGCGCGGGGGAGCTCCACCCGCAAAGAGTAGGTCGCCTCCCCGCACCCGGCGCGCCCGGGCCCGCGGCGGCTGGCGCCGTCCGGTGCGCCGGACCGGCGCGCAGGTTCGCGGCGGCGGGTTCACGATCCGGTTACGGCGGCGGCGCGGTGGCCGCGGACCGCCCTACGGTGACGGCGTGTCGGTGCAGTCGGGCATCCGGGATCCTGCCCTCCGGCCGCGCGAGCCCGGGACCGGCCGGGTGGCCGGGTCGGGGGACGCGCACCGCCCGCGGACCGGCGGCGGCGTCTGGATGCTGCCGCCCTGGCGCCGCGCCCCGGTGCTGCCCTTCGGCCAGCCGGCCGTCCTGCTGGCCGTGATCGCCGCGGCCGCGATCCTGGCCTGCGCGGCCGCCTCGGCCCCGCTGTTCCTGTCCTCGGCGTCCTCGGCCGCGCTGCAGCGGCTGATCGGCAACGAGTGCCCGAGCGCCGCGACCGCCTCGGTCAAGAACCACTCGACCGCCCGCAACCTGCCCGCGCTCGATGCCCGGGTGCGGCCGGCCATGACCGGCGCCGGGCTCGCCGCCCCGCACCTGGACGCGCTCGCGGCCGACAACTTCGGGCTGGACGGGCTCGGCGGCCCGCCGGTCCGGGTCGCGTACCGGGCCGACGCGGTGGCCAACCTGACCCACCTGCCGGGCGCGGTAGGCGGCACCGGCGTCTGGCTCCCGAAGTACGTCCGCGACCGGCTCGGCGTCCGGCCCGGGGCCGAGGTGGCCGTGAACGGCACGCCGGTCCGGGTCGCCGGCTACTACCCGAACTTCTACGACGTCCCGCTGCCCGCGTACTGGTGCTCGTACGGGTTCTTCGTGCTGCCGAAGGTGGTCAGCAACGACGTCCCGCCGCCGCTGGTGCTCGCGTCCGACCCGGCCACGTTCACCCGGCTCGTCGGCAGCCGGCCGGCCGACTACGACTGGGTGTCGCCGGTCGACTCCACCGGCGAGACCGTCAGCCGCGGGTACGACGTGGCCGGCCGCCAGGACGCGGCGTACCACGCCGCCGGGCTGCCGGTGCCGCGCGACTTCGGCCGCACCGCCGGCGGCACCGGGCAGCTGCCGACGCTGACCGACCGGGCCGTGCTGATCCGCAACGGCCTGCGCGGGCCGGTGCTGCCGATCGCCCTCGGCGGCACCCTGCTGGCGCTGCTGCTGGTCGGCGCGGCCGGGTCGTACTGGGCCGACCGGCGGCGGGCGGAGGTGCGGCTGCTGTCCGCCCGCGGCGTCGGGCCGGGCGCGCTGGCCGGCAAGGCCGTGCTGGAGCTGGCGTTGCCGGCCGCGCTCGGCACCCTGCTCGGCGCGGTGCTGGCCCGCTGGCTGGTCGGGCGGCTGGGGCCGAGCCCGGACCTGGACCCCTCGGCGTACCGGCAGGCGGCGGTGGTGGCCGGCGGCGGGCTGCTGGCCGGGCTGG
>DASYKU010000052.1 GCA_035995165.1 Mycobacteriales bacterium | reverse complement strand
CTTCAAGTGGGCGCAGACCGGTGGCGTGGCCGCCACGCTGTCCAGCACGACGGTGGCCAAGCCGACCTTCACGATGCCGAACACGGCCGACCCGGTGATCTTCCAGCTCACCGTCACCGGCCCGGGCGGCACGGACGTCGCGAACGTTCAGATCAGCCCGCAGCCCGACGTGCTGACCACCAGCCAGATCGAGTTCCGGACCAGCAAGGGTGAGTGGCGTGTCGTCGGTACGGCCACGGTGACCACCGGCAACGTGATCACCGTCTGGCTCGGCAACTCGCTGAGTGGGACCAAGCTCGGGACCGCGTCGGTCGACGCGCTCGGCGCCTGGAGCCTGCGTCTGGCCAACGGCCCGCAGCCGCCGGCCAGCCGGACGGTCAGCATCGAGAGCAGCCGCGGCGGTGTCCTGCTCGCCCAGGCGGTGGTGGTGCGCAACTAGCCGGGACAGCACGTATCTGGAGCCCCGCGGCCTGCCCCCGGCCGCGGGGCTCCATCCTGTCCGTACGCCGAGTTGTCCTTCTGCTAACCCTGGCGCTCGTAGAGTCGGCCCGAGCCCAACCGCGGAAGTCACAGTCTCAGTCGCAGCGACGGCCGTCGTACGCCGTCCCTACGCGGCAGGACGGGAACCGACATGTGGCAACGTCTGCCCAGCATGGTCCTGTCGGTGGCGGTCGCCACGGCCGCGACCGCCTGCTACGCCGCACGATCGCCGGCTGGACCCGGCCGGCCCTCGACGAGACCGGCGCACGTCCTGTTCGCCTACGTCCCGGCCGGGTCCGCCGACGGCGTCCTCAAGGTCCTCGATCGCCGGAGCGGACGCTTCGTCGAGCGCCGGCCCAGGACGCCGGGCCTGCTGGCCGCGCCGGTCCCGTCGCCGGATGGTGCGTACCTCGCGGTGCCCGACAACACCGGCCGCGTCGCTCTGATGTCCACAGTGGACGGCAGAACGTCCTGGGTGGCGACGGGCCGGGAGGTGAAGGCGGTGGCGTGGTCCGCGGACAGCAGGACGCTCGCCGGTCTCGCCGGCCGGGTGGGCCCGAAGGGGGCCGTCGTCACGGTGGACGTCCGCTCCCGCACGACGTCCACCGTCGCCGTCGTGCCGCCCGGCAACGGCCTGCTGCCGACGACGGCCCTGTTCGGGCCCGACGGCAAGAGCCTCGTCGTCGCCTACGCCGGAGTCGGCGCACGGGCCGGCTCCGCGAACCGCGTGGCGTTCTATTCGGCCGGCGGCCGACTGATCCGATCGATCCCGGCCGCAGGGACCCCGATCGGGAGCCATCCGTGGTCGCCGTCCGGCGCCGAGCTCATCGTGCTCGGGGATCCGGCCCGGGAGGGCGGCCCGCCCCAGATCCTGTCCGTGGCCACGTCCGACGGGCGGGTCGTCGGCCGCTTCGCCGTCCGGGGGCAGCCGGTCGGCTGGCTCGACGAGTCTCACGTCGTGGTGACGAAGACCCAGGGCAGCGCGGGCGCGCTCGAGTCGGTGAAGCCCGACGGCTCGGACGCCCGGATGCTGATCTCCCTGCCGTCCGACGTGACCGTGCCGGCCACTGTGTTCCTGGCCCCCGCGGAGGGCCTGCCCGCAGGGGCGCTGCGCTACGCATTCTGAGCCAGCAGGCCCCTCGGCGATCGGCGTTCACGCCGAGGAAGGGCGGCGAGAACGCAGACCGCGCCGAAGAACACGATCAGGGCGATGCCGTTGGCCGCGGGTGGCAGCGGCAGACTGCGCGCGAAGAACAGGCCCGCCGACGAGATCGCCGTCCACCAGGGAAACGAGCCGCGCGAGCCGGCGACGTCCCATGCCGCCGCGGCGACGACGATTCCCGCGGCGTAGTAGTGGTTCGTGCCCGGGTCCAGCACCACCCGGGCGGCGATCGTCGCCAGGAGCACCAACTCCCAGCGTCGGTGGGCGATCGCCAGCAGGCTCACGGCCAGGCCGACCAGGATCTGCGCCGGCCGGTCCCACGACGGCGTCCGCGGCGAGGTGACGCCGAGGACCCGCAGCGCGGAGAAGTCGGTGTTCGGGATCGTGTAGCGCAGCGCGTGCACGGTGCCGAGGTCGCCGAGCAGGAAAGGCAGCCAGGCGAGGGCCACGACCGTCGCGTAGGTCAGGACGGCCGGCCGGCGGCGGTCGGCCGGCAGCAGCAGGAGCAGGCAGGCGAAGGGGAGCGCCCACGGCTTGGCGTCCACGGCCAGCGCGAGCAGCGCGCCGGCCAGCACGCCGCGCCCCGCGACCGCCGCCCGCAGGCCGAGCACGGCGAACAGCAGCGTCAGGACGTCGTCGAGGTGCGCCACGGAGACGGCGAGATAGCCCCAGACCGGGACCACGAACATCCCGGCGAACAGGGTGCGCCGGTCGATCCGGGCCGCGCTCAGGTCGGGCCGGGTCCGCCTCGCGATGTCGCGGATCGCGCCGAGGATGACGATGCCCGCGACCACGCCGGCCACCTGGGCGACGAGCAGAGCGCGCGGACCGAACGGCGCGGTGACGGCGGCGGCGGCGAAGGCGGCCGGTCCGAACTGGAGGGACGGCAGCCCGGCGTACACGTGCAGGCCGCCGCGGACGTGGTCGTCGAGATCGATCAGCGCCTGCTGGGCCTGGGCGAAGTAGTGCCAGGACGTGCCGCCGCGCACGACGTACGCGGCGAAGCAGCCGGAGGACCACCCGGCGATCACCAGCAGGGCGAAGCGCCACATCGGCGAGCGGGCGGGCGTCTCGGGCGGGGTCCGCGGCGGGGCCGGGAAGACGGACATCTACCGGCCGCCGACCGTCGCGGGCTCGGCGGCAGGTGCGCCGTCCCGACGTCGTCGGCGGATGAGGGCGACGACGACCACGACGGCGACCAGGACGGCGGCAGCGACCGAACCGGTACGGCCGAGCACGCCGGCCAGGTGCGGCCAGGACGCGCCGGCGAGATAGCCGCCGAGGACCGCGGTGACGGCCCAGGTGCTGCCGCCGAGGACGTTCCAGACCAGGAACCGCCCGTACGGCATGCGCGTCACGCCGGCCAGCACGGGCACCAGCGCCCGGGCGACGCCGACCCAGCGGCCGGCGGCGACCGCGAACCCGCCGCGCCGGGCTACGAACTGCTCCGCCCGGTCCCAGCGCGCCTCGCCGACGAGCCGGCCCAGCCGGCTGCGGCGCAGGGCGGGACCGCCGTGGCGGCCGATCTCGTACCCGGTGGTGTCGCCGAGGACCGCCGCCGCGACTGCGACGGCGAGGAGCACCGGCAGGCTGACCCGGCCGGAGGCGGCGAGCGCACCCCCCACGAGCAGCGCGGTCTCGCCCGGCAGCACGATCCCCGCGAACACCGCCGCCTCACCGAAGGCGAGGCCACCCACGGCCAGGTACACGGCCCAGCCCGGCAGGCCGAGCACCGCGTCGACGAGGGCGCTCACCGGATGCTCCGACGTTCGGCCCGAGCCACGTTCGCCACTGACACCGTCCTCCTCGCCGGCGCGATCTGCCGACGTCTCGACGGTACGAAGGACCGGGTTAGCACCAGGCCAACTGCGACGCTCTCTGTCCACTTCGGACTCCGTCGGCGCGGGTCCCCGACCGCGGTCGCTCTACTGCGGGAGCGGGAGCAGCAGCCGGACCGTCGTGCCCCGCCCCGGGGCGGACATGACGGTCAGGCGGCCGCCGATCGTCTCGACCGTGTCGCTGAGCAGGGCCAGCCCCATGCAGCCCTCCAGCGGGCCGGGAGCGGAGCCGATCCGGTAGCCGGGACCGCTGTCGGTCACGCTCAGAACCACCCCGCGCCGGTGCGGGGCCAACGTCATCCGCACCGGGGCGCCAGGTGCGTGCGTGGCGGCGTTGCGCAGGGCCTCGCGGCCGGCACGGACCAATGCCTCCCGGTGCGGGCCGGACAGCGCCGGCAACGCGCCGAGGTCTGCCTCGACCGGAGTACCGCTGCGCCGGATCTCCTCAGCGGCGACGTGCAGGGCCCGGACCGGGTCGGTGGCCCCGACAGCGGCGTCGGCGTACGGCACGCTGGTGAGCTCGCGCAAGGCCAGCACGTCCTCGTGGACCAGGTGCTGGACGCGCTGCAGAACTCCGCGGACGTCCCCGGTGCCGGTCCGGCAGCCGCCGGCGTCCGGCGCGGAGGTGCCCTCCAGGCCGGCGAGCTGGCCGTCGAGGGCGGTCAGGGCGTACCCGACGCCGGCGAGGTCCTGGATCACGCCGTCGTGCAGCTCCCCGGCGACACGGCGCCGCTCGACGGTCGACGCCTCGGCCGCGAGGCGGACCATGGCGTGCCGCTCCCGCTCGTGGCGGGCGATCCGCCGGGCGAGGCCGAAGGCCAGCGGCACCAGCATGAGGCCGACCAGGACGACGGCCCCGAGGATCACCGGGACGATCCGGAACAGGAGCGCGGACTCGTCGGCGTGCAGGCGGGTGGCGGTGAAGTAGGTCTCGACGAGGACGGGCCGGCCACGGGTGTCGCGGACGCCGGCGTAGACCTCGAGGCTCTCGCCGAAGCCGCGGTCCAGCCGGTTCTCCGACTTGGTCAGGTCCGAGACGTCGGCGTCCGTGCCGCCGCTGGCCAGAACCGCTCGGTCGTCGGGGGCCAGCGGGTAGCGCAGGCCGATCTCCCGCGGGTCGTCGCTGTAGACGATCACGCCGTCGGCGGACCACACCTTGATCCGCTGGATCGTGCCGTCGACCAGCCGCGCGCGCACGCGTCGGTCCAGGGCAACCTGCGAGTCGATTTCCCCCTCGTACACGCCGTCGGTCAGGAACGGGGCGACCACGCGCCGGGCGATCCCGTCCCCGTCGCGGCTCGCCTGCCGCAGCGCCGCGTCCTGCACCAGGTGGATGCAGATGGCGCCGGCGACCACGCCGATCCCGGCCAGCGCCAGCAGGCTGACCACTGCGTGCCGCAGCAGCGCCCGGGCGACGACCGACAGGTCACGCCATCCCCGCATCGTCGCTGTCCCCCGGACGCGCGCGGTCCGACAGTGAACTATGGCGCGCACTGTGTCAGATTGTATGCGTCAGGTCGGTGTGGTGCCTCCTTGGAGGCCGCCGGCCCGATGTCCTTCGGTGCCGCGCCGTCCCAGCGCCGGCGAGAGCCGGCGCACTCCGCCGCCCGGCCAGGACGCCATCCTCGCGGCCCCGAACGACCCTGTTCTCCGGCATTGACACCTCGGGAGCGCGTGGACCGTACCCGTCGGCACCTTCTCAGGGCCCTGAGGACGGTGGCGGTCGACTCCGCCTACTACCTCGCTACGGCCTCTCAGCGTCACCTGGAGCCGGGTCTGTGCGGTCGCGGACGGCATCTTGCGGTCCTATTTATCCTGTCCGGATGCGACGTTTCGAGGACGAGGACCTCACCGGCGCCGAGTTCCGCGAGTGTGATCTGAGCCGGGCGCGGCTGGTCGGGGTGGTCATGCAGGATGCTGAGATAGACGGCCTGGTCACGAACCTCGTGGTGAACGGGGTCGAGGTCACCTCGTACGTCGAGGCCGAGCTCAACCGCCGGCATCCGGTGCGGCTGCTGATGCGGTCCGGCGAGCCGGCCGACCTGCGGGAGGCCTGGCGGCAGCTGCGGGCCGGCTGGGCCGCGACCGTCGAGCGGGTCCGGTCCATGCCCGCGGGCAGCGAGGATCGCGGCGTCGACGGCGAGTGGTCGATGGTGGAGACCGTGCGGCACCTCGTCTTCGTGCACGACTCGTGGTTCCGCCGCTGCGTGCTCGGGCTGACCGAGCCGTTGACGGCCCTCGGTCTGGCCGCGGCGTTCGTGCCCGACCAGGAGGAGCAGGGCCTCGATCGGTCGGCCCAGCCGAGCCTCGCTGAGGTGCTCGACGTGCGGGACCGGCAGGCGTCGCAGCTCGAGACGTGGCTGGCCGAGGTCACCCCCGAGCAGCTCGCCCGGACCGCGCCGGTGCCCGACGGAGACGGCTGGCCCCCGTACGCCCGGGGGATGTCGGTGCGCGGTTGCCTCGGCACCGTCCTCACCGAGGAGTGGGCCCACCATGGGTTCTGCATCCGCGACCTCGACAAGCTGTCGGCTCAGGACGCTCCACAATCCCAACGCTGACGGCCCCGGAGGGGTCACGAGTAGCCCGTGATCCGGGAGCTGGACGACGTCAACTTGATCGCGGCCGGCGCTGCCGCCTCGTACGCGCCAGGGAGCAGCGGCCGGGGGTCTGCTGCACGGATCGGTAACATCTGAGGTGGCTTGCCCGGCGGGGTGGACGGTGTGAAGCCCGGCGCGGCCGTCGGCCAGCTGGCCGAGTTGCGGGAGGCGAAGAAACGGATCGTCCGCATGGCATCCGGACGGCACTGAACCCGGCACGGGACAGTTCCCAGCGGACGACAAAGGCAAGGAGATCTCACTCCTTGCCACTTTTAACGTATAGCGCACCGGGGGGCTTGCGGCAAGACCCGGGTCGGGCCGCAGAATCGGCGGCCGGACCAGGAACGGACGAAGACATGGGGCCACGACGTGTGTGTGTTGTTGTCGACGGACGGGGGACGCGGTGACGAACCGCTGGTGGGACCGGCGGTGCGTTGCGGACGCTGGACGCGGAGGTGCGCGCCGCCCGACTGGCCGAGGGGAAGGCAGCTGCGCGGGACGCCGGTGATTCGACCGGCCGGTGCAGGGCGACGGAGCACGGCTGCCTCGGAGGTATCGCGATGATCGAGCAGTCCGTGTTGGGTTTTCGCGAGGTTGACGAGACGCAGGTCGCGGTCGTCGGCGGCAAGGGCGCGCACCTCGGCGGGCTGTCGCGGATCGACGGCATCCGCGTGCCGGCTGGCTTTTGCGTGACGACGGACGCCTTCCGGCGGATCATGGCGGAAGCGCCCTCGATCGACGAGCGGCTCGATCAGCTGGCGCGCCTGAACCCGGACGACCGGGAGGCGATCCGCACGCTCAGCGCGGAGATCCGCCGAACCATCGAAGGGATCGCCGTTCCGGGTGATCTCGCGGCGGCGATCACCCGCGCGCTCGCCCAGCTCGGCGAGCAGGGCGCCTACGCCGTCCGATCCAGCGCGACGGCAGAAGACCTGCCGACGGCCTCCTTCGCCGGCCAGCAGGACACGTACCTGAACGTCGTGGGGCCGGCGGCGATCCTCCAGCACGTCAGCCGGTGCTGGGCCTCGCTGTTCACCGAGCGGGCCGTGACCTACCGCCAGCGCAACGGCATCGACCACCGTACGGTCCACATGGCCGTGGTCGTGCAGCAGATGGTCTTCCCGCAGGCGGCCGGCATCCTGTTCACGGCCGACCCCATCACGTCCGACCGGAAGGTCGCCTCGGTCGAGGCCAGCTTCGGCCTCGGCGAGGCCCTGGTCTCCGGCCTGGTGAACCCGGACGTCTACACGGTGCGCGACGGCGTGGTCGTCGCCAAGGCGATCGCCGCCAAGCAGCTCGCCATCGACGCCTCGCCGGCGGGCGGGACGCAGGAACAGGCGATCGACCCGGAGCGCCAGCAGCAGCCCGCGCTGACGGATGCGCAGGTCGTGCGGCTCGCGCAGCTGGGCCGGCGGATCGAAGCGCACTTCGGCCGTCCCCAGGACATCGAATGGTGCGTGGCCGACGACGACTTCCAGATCGTCCAGAGCCGGCCGATCACCACGCTGTTCCCCATCCCCGCGAACGCCGACGGAGGGAACCACGTCTACATCTCCGTCGGTCATCAGCAGATGATGACGGACCCCATGAAGCCGCTGGGGCTATCGCTGTTCCTGCACATCACCCCTGCCCCCATGGTCGAGGCCGCGGGCCGACTGTTCGTCGACGTGACCCGAAGCCTGGGCGCGCCGACGAGTCGCGCGGCGCTCCTGGCCCTCGTGGGCAAGGGCGAGCCTCTGGTCCGGGACGCGCTCCAGACCGTCGTCGACCGCCCTGACTTCATCCCGACGCTCCCGGACGCGGGGCCCG
>DASYKU010000051.1 GCA_035995165.1 Mycobacteriales bacterium | reverse complement strand
CGCAACAGGATCCGGTGCATCCCGACATTCAAGCGTGCCGGTCCGGGGGTGGTCCTCGCGGCGGTGCCAGGGTAGGGAAGGGTAGCCGGGAACACCGGCGGGACGAGTGGAGGACGCGTGGCGCCGATCGACATCACCACGACGCCGGAGTGGGACGCCCTGGCCAAGCACCACGCCGAGGTCGGCGGCCGGCACCTGCGGGAGCTGTTCGCGGCGGACCCGGACCGGGGCCGGACCATGGCGCTGGAGGCGGCCGACCTCTACCTGGACTACTCCAAGCAGCGGGCGACCGCGGAGACGCTGCGGCTGCTGGTCGCGGTGGCGGAGCGGGCCGGACTGCGGGACCGGATCGACGGGATGTTCCGCGGCGACCACATCAACGTCAGCGAGGACCGGGCCGTCCTGCACACGGCGCTGCGGCTGCCGGCGGACGCCGTCCTGACCGTGGACGGCCAGGACGTGGTGCACGACGTGCACGAGGTGCTGGACCGGATGGGCGAGTTCAGCGACCGGGTCCGCTCGGGGGAGTGGACCGGCGCCACCGGCAGGCCGATCCGGTCGATCGTCAACATCGGCATCGGCGGGTCCGACCTCGGCCCGGTGATGGCGTACGAGGCGCTGAAGGACTACAGCGACCGGGACCGGACCTTCCGCTTCGTGTCCAACATCGACCCGACCGACGTGTACGAGGCGACCCGCGACCTCGACCCGGCCGAGACGCTGGTCATCGTGTCGTCCAAGACGTTCGGCACGCTGGAGACGCTGACCAACGCGAAGGTCGCCCGGCGCTGGCTGCTCGACGGGCTCGGCGACGCGGCCGGCGACGAGGCCGTCGCCAAGCACTTCGTCGCGGTGTCGACCAATAAGGAGAAGGTGACCGACTTCGGGATCGACCCGGCCAACATGTTCCCGTTCTGGGACTGGGTCGGCGGGCGCTACTCGATGGACTCCGCGATCGGGCTGTCGACGATGCTGGC
Organism: Mycobacteriales bacterium; assembly: GCA_035995165.1. Lineage (NCBI taxonomy): Bacteria > Bacillati > Actinomycetota > Actinomycetes > Mycobacteriales > Mycobacteriales bacterium. The sequence continues at coordinate 29,185 of DASYKU010000051.1, read as the reverse complement.
GATCGGGCGGGACGGGTTCGGCGAGCTGCTGGCCGGGTTCCACGCGATGGACGAGCACTTCCGGACGGCGCCGTTCGAGGCCAGCATGCCGGTCCTGCAAGGACTTCTGAACGTCTGGTATTCGGCGTTCTTCGACGTGCAGGCGCACGCGGTGCTGCCGTACAGCCAGTACCTGCACCGGTTCCCGGCCTACCTGCAGCAGCTGACCATGGAGTCGAACGGCAAGTCGGTCCGCTGGGACGGCACCCCGGTGCGCACCGCGACCGGCGAGATCTTCTGGGGCGAGCCCGGCACCAACGGGCAGCACGCGTTCTACCAGCTGCTGCACCAGGGGACCCGGCTCGTGCCGGCCGACTTCATCGGCTTCGCCGAGGCGAACCACGAGATCGACGACCTGCACGACCTGTTCATGTCGAACTACCTGGCCCAGACCACGGCGCTCGCCTTCGGGCGTACGGCCGAGGAGGTTGCGGCCGAGGGGACGCCGGCCGACGTCGTGCCGCACAAGGTGATGCCGGGCAACCGGCCGTCCTCCAGCATCCTGGCCCAGAAGCTCACCCCGGGCATCCTGGGTCAGCTCATCGCGCTGTACGAGCACACCGTGTTCGTGGAGGGCGTGATCTGGGGGATCGACTCGTTCGACCAGTGGGGGGTCGAGCTCGGCAAGGTGATGGCGCAGCAGCTCACGCCGGAGCTGACCAAGGCCGAGCCGCCCTCGGGCGACCTCGACAGCTCGACGCGCACCCTGGTCGAGCGCTACCGCGCCGCCCGCGGCCGCGCGACCTGACGGCGCCCCTGGGCCCGGACACCCGGGCCCGGGGGGCGCCGACTACAGCTGGGCGGCGGTGGCGGCGTAGCCGTGGGCGACGATGACGGCGGCGGACCTCTCGTACGAGACCGAGTCGGTGGGGACGAACGTCCCGAGCCCGTCGACATACCGGTTGAACATGCAGAACGCGGCCGCAATCAGCACGGTGTCGTGAACCTCGACGTCAGTGGCGCCCTCGGTGCGGGCGGCCTCGATCAGCTTCGGAGTGCCGTCGCGACCACCGCGCTGCACCGCGCCGGCGATCCGCAGCAGCGCCCGCAGCTTCGGCGTGATCGGCGCGGCGTCCGGGTCCGCGCGGACCTGCTCGACCAGCGGCATCCCCTCATCGAGCTGGGCCGCGGCGAAGGCCGAGTGCGAGCCGGCGCAGAAGCTGCAGTCGTTCAGCCCGGAGACGTACGCGGCGATCAGCTCGCGGTCGCCGCGGGCCAGTGAGCTCGGCGCGACGAGCAGCGCGTCGGCGAGCGCGTTCAGCGCCTGTCCGGTCTCCGGCCGGTACGCCATCAGGCCGGTGATGCCGGGGAGGGTGGTTTCGTCCAGGCCAAGGTCGATGTACGCCATGGTGCCCAGGTTCGCGGTCGGCCCCGACCCCGCGCAACCCCGTGAGTGCTCTCGTCGACCAGCCGCCGGGGTAGCTCGTTGGGCATTGGCCAGGACGGGAGGCGGTGGTGGCGGAGCCAGGCGTCGAGGCGGGCGTAGGCGTTCTTCCGGACCTCGGGCCCGGACAGGAAGATGTCGTGCCGGGCGTCCGGGATCGGTACGACGGTGGTCTCGCCGCCGAGACAGCCGGCCCAGCGGGCGATCTGCCGGACGTCGAGGACCGTGTCGGCCCGGTCGTCCTGCGCCGAGTACGTCTTCGCGAAGTGGGTCCTGTCCGAGCGCAGCACCAGTGGGGGCCCGTTCCTGGCCACGATCGGCGAGGTCCTGTGGTGGAACGCGGCCCCCAACGGCAGGAAGGCGAGCTTCTACGACCTGTGGTCCGGTCACCGCCGGACGCCGTCGGCCTTCCGGGCCCGCACCCGTACGGACCTCGGTGCGGTCGTCGCGTTGCTGGCCGACGGGACGCTGAGCCCGCAGGTCGCCGCCCGCTTCCCGCTCGCCGAGGTCCGCGAGGCGATGACGCTGGCCGAGTCGCGGACCGTACGCGGCAGGGTCGTCCTGGTCCCGTGACCGTGCGACGTAGGCTCGCGGCCGTGCCTCCAGCTCCCGCCCGGGACCGCAATCCCCGCGGCGAGGGCGGCCGGCTGCGCGGCGACATCCTCACCGCCGCCGCGGACGGCTGCGGGCGGTCTGCGCGGCGTACCTGGACTTCGCCGAGGCCCGGCCGCAGCGCTACCGGGTCATGTTCGGCGGGGTCTGGGACGCGGCCGCCGCCGTCGACGGGGACGCGGTCACCGCGAGGAAGTCCCGCGCCCCGCGCAGCCGGACGCTGCTGTCCAGGCGCAGGTCGAGCGGGCCCGCGGGGCGTGGTCCGGCGGGGATCGCGGCCGGGTCGAGGCCGTCCCGCCGGGCGATCAGCACGCCCAGCTCGTACCGGCTGAGGGCGTCGGGACCGGCGACGTGCCGGATCCCGGCGTACTGGGACGCGGCGAGTTCCAGCAGCGCCGTGGCCAGGTCGGAGGCGTCCACGGGGCAGCGCACGTCGTCGGTGTAGAGAACTCCGGCGGCGCCCTCGATGAGCGCGTGGACGAGCCGCTCGTGGGCGGAGTCGCCGGCACCGATGATCAGTGAGGTCCGGGCGATGACGGCGGCCGGGGCGATCCTCTTGATCGCGGTCTCCGCGGCCGCCTTGGCGGCACCGTAGGGCGTCGTGGGATCCGGCGGCTGCGTCTCGTCGTAGCCGGCCGCGGCACCGGAGAACACCGCGTCGCTGGACACGTGCACGAGCCGGGCGCCGGTCGCGGCCGCGGCGAGGGCGACGTGCGTGGCGCCGTCCGCGGTGGTCGCCCAGTCCGACTGCCGGTACGCGGCATTGACGATCACCGCGGGCCGCGTCTCCTGGGCCAGCGCGATGACGTCGTCGCGCCGCCGTATGTCGAGCCGGTGCCAGTCCGCGCCGGTCGCGGTCGGCGCGTGACCGTAGAAGGTGGCGACGACGCGGTGACCCGCGATCCGAGCCTGCCGGACGACCCTCCGCCCGAGCAGCCCGCTGCCGCCGACGACGAGAACATCCATGCCCCGGGTCCTACCCGGCGCCGGGGGTGGTGATCCAGTAGCGGAGCTCGCCGTCGGCGATCCCGTCGGGTTCCCCGCCGTTGGCCTCGATCACCTTGCGGGACGCGACGTTGTCCTCGTCGCAGGTGACCGGGACGCGGTCGAGGCCGAAGTGGGCGCAGTACACCAGCGCGCCGGCGAGCATGCGGTAGGCGTGGCCGCGGCGGGATCCGCGGATCCGGGTCGAGCCGGGTTCGGCCGAGCACATCCCGCTGCCGGACGGCAGCGTGGACGTGGTGCACGCGCGGTTCGCGTACTTCTTCCCGGCCGGGTGCGATCCGGGTCTGGCCGAGGTCCGCCGGGTGCTGCGGCCGGGCGGAACGCTGGTGGTGATCGACAACGACCAGCGCTGGGGCGAGTTCGCGGAGCTACCAGCCGCTGGAGTTTCCCCCGGACATCGCCGACCGCTGGCTGCGCGACCATCCCGACCGCACCGGCCTGACGTACGGCTACGCCCTCTTCTCGATCACCTGAGCACCCAGGTCGCCTCGGTGCGGCTATCCGGTTTGCCTTGTCATCGAGTGGTTTTGGCGCGACGATCGGTCTTCTCGGTGTCAGGAAGCGGCATGGCAGAGACCAGCGCGTCCCGCCAACCGCAGCGGCCACGGCTGCATCCGGTGACGGGCCGATGACAGTCCTCCGGCCGGCGACGTACCCCTGCGCAGCTGCCGGGCCGGCGCCGTTCCGGTCCCTGCGCTGACGGCGACCACGGCGGCGTGAGGAGGCCACCCATGGACCTGCCCGAGTTCGACGGTGCCACCGGGTGGCTCAACTCGCCGCCGCTGCGGGCGGCCGACCTGCGCGGCCGGGTCGTGCTCGTCGACTTCTGCACGTACACGTGCATCAACTGGCTCCGGACGCTGCCCTACATCCGGGCCTGGGCCGCGGCGTACGAGGAGCACGGTCTGACCGTCGTCGGCGTGCACACGCCGGAGTTCGAGGTCGAGCACGATCTCGGCAACGTCCGCCGCGCGGTCCGGGACATGCACGTGGCGCACCCGCTGGCGATCGACAACGACTACGCGGTCTGGACGGCGTTCGACAACCACTACTGGCCCGCGCGCTACGTCGCCGACGCGCAGGGCCGGATCCGTCACCACCACTTCGGGGAGGGGAACTACGAGCAGACCGAGACGATCCTGCAGCGGCTGCTGGCCGACGCCGGCGGCGATCCCGGCCCCGAGCCGGTCCCGGTCGAGCCGGCCGGGGTGGAGGCCGGCGCCGACTGGGACAGCCTGTGGTCGCCGGAGAACTATCTCGGCTCCGACCGGACCGAGAACTTCGCCTCGCCCGACGGCGCGGTGCTCGGCGGCCGGCACGGGTACGCCGTCCCCGACCGGCTGCGGCTGAACCAGTGGGCCCTCGCCGGGGACTGGACGATCCGGCGGCAGGCGGTCGTGCTGCACGCGGCCGAGGGGCGGATCGCGTACCGGTTCCACGCCCGGGACGTGCACCTGGTCATGGGCGCGGCGGACCGGCCGGTGCGGTTCCGGGTCCGGCTCGACGGGCGGCCGCCGGGCGACGCGCACGGGCTCGACGTGGACGGGCAGGGGGACGGCGTCGCGGGCGCGCCGCGGCTCTACCAGCTCCTGCGGCAGCCGGCCCCGGTCGTCGAGCGCACGGTCGAGATCACCTTCCTCGACCCGGGCCTGCAGGCGTACGTCTTCACCTTCGGCTAGGACGTGTCTCTCAACTGCCTGGCGGCGCCACCGCCATCCACCGCCGATCGAGGGACACACCCTAGGCCGCGCCGAGCTCGTCCTCGAGGTGGACCCGGATGATCTCGTCGACCGTGGTCTCGGCGGTGAAGCCGAGGCGGAGCGCCCGGCTCGCGTCCAGGGCGGGGGCCCAGGTCTCGACGATCCGGAGGATCGCCTCGTCCGGCTCCCGGCGGATCAGGTCGACCGCCTGCGACCCGGCGGCCCGGCGCAGGGCCTCGATCTGCTCGCCGACGGTGGCGCTGAGGCCCGGCATGGACAGGGTCCCCCACCGGCCCTCGAGGGTGGCCGCCCGGACCAGGAACCCCACCGCCGCGCGGGGCGAGGCGAACCAGTGCCGGACGGTGTCGGGGACCGGCAGGACCGCCTCCTGCCCGGCCAGCGGCTCGCGCAGGATGCTGGAGAAGAACCCGGACGCGGCCCGGTTCGGCCGGCCCGGGCGGATGCAGACGGTCGGCAGCCGCAGCCCGATGCCGTCGAGGAGACCGCGGCGGCCGTAGTCGTTCAGCAGCAGCTCGCCGATCGCCTTCTGGGTGCCGTAGCTGGTCAGCGGCGTGTGCTGGAAGTCCTCGGGGATCGGGTCCGGGAACGGCGGGCCGTACACGGCGATCGAGGACGTGAAGACCACCCGCGGGCGGTACCCGTGCACGGCGTCCAGCAGCGCCCGGGTGCCGTCGAGGTTGACCCGGTAGCCCTTGCCGAAGTCCGCCTCGGCCTCGCCGGACACCACCGCCGCGAGGTGGAAGATCAGCTCCGGCCGGTCCGCGAGCAGGCGCTCGGCCGCGCCGGGAGCGGCCAGGTCGGTGGCGACCGGCTCGACCGGGCCGGGCGCTCCGGTGGGCTCGACCACGTCGGCCAGGGTCAGCCGGTCGATCGGGCGGCCGCCGACGTGCCCGTCGGCGAGCAGCCGGGCGGTGAGCTTGCGGCCGAGCATCCCGGCCGCTCCGAGGATCAGCACGTGCATACCGGCAGGGTCCCACCCGACCGCTAGGGTGCGGGACGATGAGCGAGCGGACGACGTACCTGCTGGTCGACGGCGAGAACATCGACGCCACGCTGGGCGGGAACGTGCTCAACCACCGCCCCAACCCGGATGAGCGGCCGCGCTGGGAGCGGGTGCGCGAGTTCGCCCGGCAGGCCTGGGACCAGCCGGTGACCGCGCTGTTCTTCCTCAACGCGACCTCCGGCCAGCTGCCGATGACCTTCGTGCAGGCGCTGCTCGCGCTCGGCTACCGGCCGGTGCCGCTGGCCGGCGGGCCGGGGGAGAAGGTCGTCGACATCGGCATCCAGCGCACGCTGGACGCGATCGGCGAGCGCTCCGGCGACGTGCTGCTGGCCAGCCACGACGGCGACTTCCTGCCGCACGTCGAACGCCTGCTCGGCGGCGACCACCGGGTCGGGCTGATCGCGTTCAAGGAGTTCGTCAATACCGGGTTCGTGCCGCTGCGCGAGGCCGGGCTGGAGGTCTTCGACCTCGAGGACGACGTGAACGCGTTCACCAGCGTGCTGCCGCGGGTGCGGATCATCGCGATCGAGGACTTCGACCCGGTCCGCTACCTCTGACGGCGGTCTTAATCGGTAGTGGGAGCGGCGGGCGGGCAGCAGGATGTGCCGGTGACCGAGCCAGAGCGGTGGACCGCCTCGACCGTGTACGCCGACATGTGGGCCGACCCGGACGACGACCCGCGCGAGAACGGCGCCGCCGACACCGTCGGCGAGCGGGACACGCTGCTGGACTACCTGCGGCGCTACCGGCTGACGCTGGAGCTGAAGTGCTCGGGTCTGGACGCCGAGCAGCTCGCCCGCCGGTCCGTACCGCCCTCGACGATGTCGTTGCTCGGCCTGCTGCGGCACCTGACCGAGGTCGAGCGGGGCTGGTTCCGGCGCGAGCTGGCGGCCCAGGACGCGCCGCGGCTCTACTCCTCGGCCGAGGACCGCGACGGCGACTGGGACGGTGCCGTGCCCGACCCGGCGGTCGTCGAGGACGCCTGGCGGGACTGGCGGGCCGAGGTCGCCTTCGCGCAGGAGTTCGTCGCCGGCGTGACCGACCTCGGTGCGCAGGGGAAGACCGGCGTGCCGGTCCGGGACGTGCTGGTGCACATGATCGAGGAGTACGCGCGGCACTGCGGGCACGCCGACCTGCTCCGGGAGCGCATCGACGGCCGGGTCGGTCAGTAGGCCGGAACGCCGGCCCATTGCGGACGAGGGTCGTCCGGGATGGGCTCTACGGTGGCCCGCATGACCAACGACGATTACTGGTGGGAGCCTCCGTTCGCCGGCACCGAGGACGAGCACCTCGCGGGCGCGCTGGACCGGCTCCGGACGACCTTCCGCTTCAAGGCGGACGAGCTCGACCGGGCCGGGCTGCAGACCCGCATCGGCGCGTCCTCGCTGACCATCGGCGGGCTGCTCAAGCACCTCGCGTTCGTGGAGGCGCTGAAGTTCCGGACCAACCTGGGCCGGGTCTCGCCGGGCCAACCCTGGGAGAGCATCGACTGGGACGCCGAGGCCGGCTGGGACTTCCGCTCGGCCGCCGACGACACCCCCGAGCAGCTCTACGCGCTGTACGACGCCGCCGTCGAGGAGTCCCGGGCCCGGCTCACCGCGGCCCTGGCCGACGGCGGGCTCGACCAGCCGATCGGGCTGACCGGCCCGGACGGGACCCCGCTCAGCCTGCGCCGGCTCGTCTTCGACCTGGTCGAGGAGTACGGCCGGCACACCGGGCACGCGGACCTCATCCGGGAGGCGATCGACGGGCGCGTGGGCGAGGACCCGCCGGCCGGCTGGCGCCCGGTCTCCGGCACCCACCAGCCCGCCCGGGCCTGACGCGGTGGCGCCTGACGCCCGTACGGGTCAGGCGCCGGCCGGGTCGGCGAGCGCGGGGTCGATGACCGTGGGGGCCTCGACGCCGATGCCGGTCGGACCGGCCTCGGCCGGCCGCGGCCGGTCCTCCGGATGGAAGCGCACCGCGATCAGCGCCACGTCGTCCGGCGGCCGGTCCCCGACCATCTCGACCAGGATCGTGTTGAGCAGCTCGTCCAGCCCGACGCCCGGGTGCGCGGCGATGACGTCGAGCAGCTGGGCCTGCCGGGCCTCGAGCTCGTGGGTCCGGGTCTCGATGAGCCCGTCGGTGTAGAGCAGCACGGTCTCGCCGGGCCCGACGGCGACCGCGTGGTCCCGCCGGGGCACCGCGACCGCCACCGCCAGCGGGGCGTCCGGCCGGGTCTCCAGCATGGTCGGGGTGCCCTCGGCCGACACCAGCACCGGCGCCGGGTGCCCGGCCGAGGACCAGTGCAATGTGCGCAGCCCGGCCGCGGCGTCCCCGTCGTCCTGCTCGACCCGCGCCAGCAGCAGCGTGGTCATCGTGGTCAGGCCCAGGTCGGTCATGGCCCGGTCCAGCCGGGTGATGATCGCCGACGGCGGCTCGTCCCCGTGCTCCCAGGCCAGCGCGCGCAGCAGGTTGCGCAGCTGGCCCATGATGGTGGCGGCGGCGATGTCGTGCCCGGCCACGTCGCCGACCATCAGCGTGGTGGCGCCGTCGGGCGGCAGCAGCGCGTCGTACCAGTCGCCGCCGACCTGGTCGGCCGAGTCCGCCGTCAGGTAGCGCGCGGAGACGTGCAGGTGGTCGGGCTCGGGCAGCCGGGTGAGCATCGCCTCCTGCAGCGCCCGGGACACGACCCGGTCGTGCCGGGACGACTCGTGCAGCCGCTGGTGGGCGCGCTCCAGCTCGGCCGTGGTCACCTGCTGCCGCGCGTAGAGCCGGGCGTTGGCCAGGACCGTCCCGGCCCGCTGGGCGACGTTGGCGGCCAGCTCGACGTCGGAGGGCAGGAACGGCTCCCGGCCGGCGTCGCGGGCGATCACCAGCACGCCGTGCACCGTTCCCGCGTACGCCAGCGGCCAGACCCCGTACGCCTCCGGGTCCAGCGCCCGGTACGCCTCCCGGGCCTGGGCCGAGACCAGCACGTCCAGTCCGGCCTCCAGCCCCCCGGAATTCACGATCACCGGCCGCTCGGTCCGCTGTGCGGTGATCGTCGCGCCGCGGCCCTGCAGGCCGACCAGCCGCTCGCCGGCGAACTTGTCCAGGGTCGGGCCGTGCTCGTCGCGGGCGTGCCACCAGCCGACGTCGGACAGCGTGCCGTCCTCGTCGGCCAGCGAGACCAGCGACCAGTCACCCAGGACCGGGACGACCAGCCGGGCCAGCCGGGCGACCGCCTCGGCCGGGTCCAGCGTCTCGGCCAGCGCCTGCGCGACCTGGGCCAGCAGCGCCAGCCGGTCGTTGGCGACCGCGGCGGCCTGGACCGCCGCGCGCAGGGCCAGCTCCCGGCTCGCGGCCTCCGACAGCACCCGCAGCACGTGCACGTCCTCCTCGGTCCAGGACCGGGTCTCGGTGTCGACCACGCAGAACGATCCGAGCGGCCGCCCCTGGGGCGACATCAGCGGGAAGCCGGCCCAGGCCCGGACGCCCATCGAGGCGATCGAGGGGTTGCCGGCGGTGAGCGGGTCGGCGGTGACGTCGCCGGCGATCAGCGACTGCCCGGAGGCGATGACGTACTGGCAGAAGGAGTCCTCGACCGCGTTCTGGGTGGGGCCGTCGGGCGGGATCCCGATGCGGGCCTTCCAGTACGAGCGCGACTCGTCGACCAGCGTGACGAACGCGTACGGCGCGCGCAGCAGGCGGCCGGCCAGCGCGGCCAGGTCGTCGAACGCGTCCTCGGGGTCGGTGTCGAGCAGGCCGGTCTCCCGGACCGCGGCCACCCTCGCCGGGTCGGCGACATGGGGGAGGTCGCGGCCGCTCACCGGCTCACCTTAGGCCGCGGCGCGGCACGCCTGTCGCGCGCCGGGAACCGGGTGACGGACCCCACCGGTCCGGCCCACCGGATGGTGGATGCGATGCTGTCATTGCTGTGTCAGCCTGGTGGCCGGGGAGGAATGTCGGCCGTGAACGTGGATCTGGTGGCGTTACCGGCCGACGGCCGGGCCGCCGGGCTGGCCCGGTCCGAGGTCCGCACCCGGCTGCAGACCTGGCAGCTGGACGACCTGCTCGACGTCGCCGTGCTGCTGACCTCCGAGGTCGTCACCAACGTCATCGTGCACACGGCGTCCGCGCCGTCGCTGGGGCTGGCCCGCGACGGCGGGGGCGTGCGGGTGACGGTCGTCGACGGGTCCCCGGCCCCGCCGCAGCTGCGCCGGCACTCCGCCACCGCGACCACCGGCCGGGGCGTGCAGATGCTGCAGGACCTGGCCACCGACTGGGGCTGGGACCTGCTCGACGACGGCAAGGCGGTCTGGTTCCTGGTCCGCGGCGGGGACGACGACCCCTGGTCCGGCCGGCCGGCCCGCGCCGAGCACCCCCCGGGACCGCCCCCCTCCCCGCTGGGGCGGTACGCGGCGGTCGGCGACACCTCGGCCGGCCTGGTCACCATCCAGCTGCTCGGCGTCCCGGTCCGGGTGCTGGCCGCGGCCCGCGAGCACCACGACGGGCTGATGCGGGAGTTCCGGCTGCTGGCCATGTCCGACGGGCTGGGCGAGGTCGAGCTCCCGGCCCGGCTGGTGGAGCTGGTCGAGGCCCTCGGGGTGCGCTACGCGGCCGTCCGGTCCCGCCCGGACGAGGAGTTCGACCGGGCGCTGGAGCAGGGCCTGGAGACGATCGACCTGGTCTACCAGGTGCCGCCGACGGTGGCCGACGGCGCGCGCCAGCTGGAGGGCCTGATGGGGGAGGCGGACGAGTTCGCCCGCGCCGCCCGGCTGATGACGCTGCCCCGGCTCCCGGTGGTGGCCCGCTTCGGCGCCTGGTACGTGGCCCAGTTCGTCGACCAGGTCGCCGGCCGCCCGCCCGCCCGCTGGGACGGCCCGCTCGACGCCGCCTGACTGTCTGTTCCTGACCGTCCACTCCGGACTGTCCGGCGGCCGGTCCGCCACGGACCGTTCGGTCCGTCCGCTGTGGACGGTCAGAGGCCGGCGAGGTAGCCGGCCGCGAGGTCGGCCGGGCTGCGCGGGTCGACCGCGGCGAGCCGGTTCAGCGCGACCAGGTCGGCGGTCTCCAGCCGGGCGCTGAGCCGGTCGAGGGCGTCGGTGAGCCGGGCGCCGTACCGCCGGACGACCTCGGTCCGGACCACCGGCACGACGTTCTCCCGCGGCTGCAGCCCGAGGTCGTCGGCCAGCAGCGTGACCCGCCCGTCGACCAGCCGCCCGTACGTGGTCTCCAGCAGCCCGACGTCGATCTCGCCGGTCTCCAGCGCGGTCGCCGTGGCCGGCCGGCTCGGCTGCGGCTCGAACGCCGCGAACCCCAGCCCGTACGTCTCCCGCAGGCCGGAGAGGCAGTAGCGGCGCTGCGGGCACTCCGGCGGGCCGCCGAAGGTGAGCCCGCCGGCCAGGCCGCGCAGGTCGCTGAGCCGGCGCAGCCCGTGCTCCCGCGCGAACGCGGTCCGTACCGCGAAGCCGTTGGCGTCCTCGGCCGGCGCGTACGCCAGCACCGAGAGCCCGCGCGCGGACAGCCGGCCGGCGAGCGTGGCCCGCACCGCGGCCGGCGTCCCGTGGGCGTCGGCCGGGCTGCCGCCGGCGTAGTCGAGCAGCGTGCCGGTGTAGTCCAGGACGAGGTCGACCAGGCCCTGCTCCAGCGCCGGCGCGACCACCTCGCGGGTGCCGAGCCCGGACAGCACCTCGACCCGGAAGCCGGCCCGGCGCAGCTGCTGGCCGTAGAGCTCGGCCAGCATCCGGCTCTCCGGGAAGTCGAACGACGCCAGCCGCAGCACCGCCGGGTCGCGCGCCTCGACCGCCGGCCCGCTCCCGCAGCCGGTCAGCAGGAGCACCAGGACGACCAGCACCGCCCGCACGCCTAGACCACCAGCGAGGTGTGCGGAGCGGACCCCGGCTCCCGCCGCCAGGACCGGTTCCGCCGCCAGAACAGGTACGCCAGCAGTCCCAGCGGGATCGGCAGCACGTAGGTGAGCGCGCGGAACACCAGCACCGCCGCGGCCACCAGCGGGCGCTCGCCGCCGGCTGCGACCAGCCCGGTGATGAGCGCGACCTCGACCACGCCGAGACCGCCCGGGGTGATGGGGATCGCGGTGAGCAGCCGGGCGAAGGCGAAGACCGCGAGCACCTCGATCCAGCCGGCGTCGGCCTCGGAGACCCCGACGTGCCGCAGCGCCAGCAGCAGCACGAAGAACAACGACAGGTGGCTGACGATCGTGACCGCGGTGATCCAGTGCCAGCGCGCCCGCAGCAGCGCGATCGTGCGGGTCCGGAACTTCGCCGTCGCCAGCTCCCAGCCGTGCACGGGCCCGCGTCCGATCATCCGCCGCAGCGCGGACGCGGCCCGCCCGGCGACGACCCCGACCTGCACGGCGCTGCGCTCGCTGCGCATCAGCAGCCAGAGCACGACGACGGCCGCGACCAGCGCGCCGACGCCGATCAGGCCGGCCGCGACCCGCCCGCCGCTCGGGCTGCCGCGCAGCGCCAGCAGCGCGAGCGCCAGCACCGGCAGGGCGAGCTTCGCGAAGTTGTTCCAGACGCCGGAGACGAGCAGCGACACCGACGTGCGCGACCGGGAGAAGCCCCAGGACGAGAACATCGCGTAGTTCAGGCCGATCCCGATCGCGCCGCCGCCGGGCACGGTGTTCGACACCGCCGTGCTGGCCTCGGTCGCGACGGCCGCCTGCCGGGTGGTCAGGCCGGGCATCGTGGCCAGGTTCACCAGCAGGTACGTGACCAGGTTCCAGGCCGCGGCCAGGATCAGCGTGGCGACCTCGATCCAGGTCATCGCCCGGATCGAGGCCCAGACCGCGGAGATGCTGGTGAACTGGGGCAGGAAGAACCAGAACACCCCCACCACGAGGGCGATCGAGACCAGCGCGGACAGCACGGTCCGCAACCGCGGTCCGGTCAGGGTCGTCCCGCTCATGGCGTTCCCTCCTGGCGGTCGAGCTCGAGCCGGCCGTCGCTGGAGTCGTGCACCTGCCGGGCCACGCCGGCCCGGCTCAGGAATCCCAGCGCCTCCGAGATCGTGGCGACCGGCTCGGCCCGGGTGTCGCCGCGCAGGTCGAAGTCGTAGGTGATGCAGCCGCCGGTGAACGTGTAGTGCCGCCGGCCGCCGTACCCGTGGCTGACCCGGGTGACCTGCTCGAAGCGCCGCATCTCCGGCTGCTCGCTGGGCACCTCGGTCGCGCCGGACAGGTCGCAGGACGGGCGCAGGGAGACGGTCAGCGCGTGCGGGCCGTCCCGGTCGGAGGAGAAGCCGATCGTCGTCCGGCCGTCCTCGGGCAGGTAGGAGGCGAACTTCCAGCCGACCGGCACGTCGCGCACGCACGGCAGCCACTGCGCGCTCGGCACGGACTGGGCCAGCGCGACCGTGCCGCCCTCGGTCTTGTCGGCGTTCAGGTCGCAGTACGGCAGGCCGGCGGCGCTGCCGACCACGACGACGTCGGTCGCGCAGCCGGTCGCGGCGAGCAGCACCAGCGCCGCCAGCGCCGCCCTCACAGCGGGCTCCCGAGCAGGCCGCGGGCGACGGTCCCGGCGATCAGGGCGGCGACCAGGACGACGAGCAGCAACCCGAGCCGCCGTACGGTCCAGCGCTGGATCCGGATCGGCGCCGGCCGCTCCGGCAGCAGCTCCAGGAACTCCTCGTGCAGGTCCCGCCCGCGCTTGCGGATCAGCTGGCGCAGCTGCGAGGGCATGGTCAGCCCGCGGGTGGCCGCGAAGGCCTCGGTGATCTCGTCGACCGAGAACTGCCGCAGCGCCCGCTCGTAGACCGTCGGGGCGTCGCTGCGCAGGGCCAGGACCAGCATCATGTTGGCCAGGTCGACCGCCTGCCGCCACGGCGAGGGCCGGACCTCCGCGAACGCGGTGTCGATGAGCAGCACCCGCCCGTCCCGGACGAGCAGGTTGGCCGGCTTCACGTCCCGGTGCGCGATCCCGGTCTCCCACAGCTGCCGCACGATCAGCAGCCCCTGGTCGATCAGCGAGTCGTCGACGTCCACGTCGCCGATCTCCTTGGAGCCGGCGAAGAACTCGGTCACCAGCAGGTACTCGCGCTCCGGGGTGATCTCCACGAACCCGTACGGCTTCGGCACCGGCAGGCCCGCGTCGTTCAGCAGGTGCAGCACGTAGTCCTCGTACTGGACCAGGCGGCGGACGGTGTTGAACGGCTTCTCGTCCTCCAGCCGGCCGTAGAGCAGCGTGCGTCCGAGCTTGTACCAGCGGTCCGAGCGCAGGTGGGTGATCGCGTAGAGCTTGCCGAACAGGTCCTCGCCGGGGTCGCCCTTGACCCCGATCCGCAGCGGGGTCGAGCCGCCCGAGCCGGCCAGCCCGAACGGCGTGACCTCGGTGGTGACCAGGCCGAGCTGGTCGTGCAGGGCCCGCTCGATCGCCTGCCCGCGGCGGCCGCGGACGTCCAGGTGCGCCGCCCGCCCCCGCCGGTACGTCACCGGGAACAGGTCGTTGGGCACCAGCAGCCGCCAGCCCGCGAGCGGGACGGCGACGCCGAGGACCACCCCGGTCAGCGCGTCGGTCGGGTGGTCCACGCCGAGGTAGAGCCGGCCGAACACGACCACGCCCAGGATCGCGGTGACCACCAGCTTGCCGCGGTCACGCAGGACGCCGGCGGGGACCAGCGCGTACAGGACGTTGATTCCGGTGGCGGCCAGGACGGCGATCGGCCGCGACGGCATCGCGAAGCCGTGCCAGGAGGTGAGGATCTCCACGCCCAGCGGCCGCGGTCGCATGATCAGCCCGGCGGCCAGCGTGCTGAGCGTGCTGACCAGGAACATCGTGCCGATCCAGACGAACAGGTGCCGCCAGCGCCGCCAGACCAGCAACACCGCGAGCGCCAGCCACCAGATCCCGAGGATGGCCGGCCCGATGGCCCGGTCGATCCCGCGGAACACGGCGGTGGTCGGGCCGTTCCGCAGCCGGGCCAGGTCGGTCAGCAGGCCGGCCTCGAACGCGTCCAGCCGCAGCGTCACCACCCCGCTGAGCCCGATCAGGAACAGGAACACCAGCACCGCGGCGGCCAGCATCAGCCAGAACCGGCCCGAGCGGTTGAGCTGGCGGGGGAGCGGGGGCGCCTCGCCGGACGGGCGGCGCCGCGGGTGCGTACGCCGGACCCGGCTGTCGCCGCCGGCCACCGTCTCAGGAATCACGGTGACCGCCCTGTACGCCGACGAGCAGGGTGAGCAGCCCGCCCAGCAACAGCCCGAGCCCGGCCCCGGCGACCACGTCGAGCGGGTTGTGCGCGCCGAGGTAGACCCGGGCGACGCAGACCGCGCCGCCCAGCGTCGCCGCCACCACCCGGCCCGTCCGGCCCAGGTACGGCCAGAGCACGACCACCATCCCGGCCGCGACGATCGCGTGCCCGGAGGGGAAGGACAGCCCGGCCGGCGGCACGTCCCGCAGGATCGCGCCGGGCTCGTTCTCCCCGGGCCGGCGCCGCTCGACCAGCTTCTTCAGCACCTCCCGCTCGGCGACCAGCTTCAGCGGGACGAGCAGCACCATCGCGAAGGCCGGGCGCCAGCGGCCGCCCGCCAGCAGCACCGCCGCGGCGATCAGCGGCGTGATCAGCACGCCCAGCAGCTGCAACCCCCAGGCCGGCCGCTCGACCCAGCCGGGCAGGCCGTTGACGGCCCGGAACACCGCCCGCTCGGGTGCGGAGACCAGGCCGTGCCGGGCCCCGAGCGAGGCGAGGACGGTGAGCGCCAGGCCGGCCAGCGCGACCCAGAGCGCGGCGACCGGGCGGCGCGTCCTTGTCCGGGTGGTCACCATCGCGATCTCCTCGGCCGGCCGGGAACCCAGCCTGCCAGTCCCGGACCACCCGCAAGGGCCGGTTTTCTGGCGTATTCACCGGCCGGCTTCGCTCACGGTTGGGTTACGGCCATTGCGCCCGGCCGGGCCCGGGCCTACGTTGCCGCCGTCGACAACTGTGTGTGTGTCATACAGACCTACAGGCGACTTCAGCGGCCTGCTGACCCGCATCAAGGGCAACCACCCCGGACGTGCTGATCTCGTTCATGAGCTCGCCGGCGAAGTCCAAGACGCTGCTGGAGGAGAACGCCCGGCTGCACGCGGTCCCGGCGTTCTTCGACCCGTCCGGCGGCTGCGAGGTCATCTCCGCCGGCGCCACCGGCATCCCGGTCGCCGGCAACCTCAACACCGGCGCGGTGCTGGCCGGCCCGGAGACCACCGACCTGGCCAAGAAGTACCTGACCGACTACTACGCCGGCGGCTACTCGCCCAACCCGGACCCGACCGTGCAGGCCGCGCTCTACGCGTACGACGACGTGGGCTGGGCCCTCAGACCGCGACGGGCTCCCGCGCCGGCTCGGACGGCGTCCGGCGGAACGGGGCGGCCAGGGTGGGCAGGATGTGCCTGCGGTGGCGGATCAGGGCCGCGACCGCGATCGCGAGGTAGATCGCGGACAGCACGTACCGCGCGGTCTGCCCGGGGAACGCGAACTGGACCGCGAACAGGCCCAGCAGCATCCAGGCCGCCCAGCGCGGGAACCGCAGCGCGAGCAGGGCGGCGACCCCGAGCGCGGTCTGGCTGGCGGTGAGCAGGAACTCCTCGACCTGGCGCGGGTCCAGCGCGAGGCCGCCCGCGCCGCCGCCGCCGAGCAGGTACGCGACGGGCAGGCTGCCGACCAGCAGCGTCCACTGGTTGACCTTGCTGGAGATCAGCGTGCCGATCGCGTCGCCGCCGTTGCCGCGCAGCGCGAACAGGATCGCGACGATGAACTCCGGCGACTCCGAGGCCAGCGGTGCGAGCCACTGCACGAGCAGGAACTCGTCGAGCCCGAGCTCGCGGCCGGTGGCGATGAGGCCCTGGGCGAACGGCTCGGCGCTGGCCAGGATCACTGCGGCGGCGAACAGGAACAGCCCCACGACCAGGCCGCGGCGGGCCCGCGTCGGCAGCGCCCCGATGGTCGCGGCCGGGCCGACCAGGTGCGGCTCGCCGGCCTCGGCCCGGGACATCCTCCAGAGGTAGTAGGCGAAGAAGCCGAGCAGCGCGAAGCCCAGCGGCAGCGAGATCCGGCTCGTCACCGGGATCACGAACGCGACCAGCGCGGCGATCGCGAGGAACCCGAGCTCGACCCGGTAGCCGGACTCCAGCACCAGCTCCCGGACGGTCCGGCCGGTGCGGCGGCGGGCGACGGCCAGGCCGATCAGGACGACCAGCGACCAGCCGAGGCCCAGCAGCAGCCGGTTCGAGCCGGTCATGTTGGCCGCGGCGTACGCACGGTAGCTGGGCTCGGAGCCGGCGGTGTAGGCGAAGTAGAGGTCGACGGCGTACTCCGGGAGCACTGCGATGACGGCCAGGATCGCGATCGCGAGACCACCGGAGATGTCGACCTGCGCCGCCTCCGCGGCCCAGGCGAGCACGAACGAGGCGGCCACCACGGCCACGCCGAACAGCACCAGCGCCACCAGCGGCGCGGGGTGGATCCCGGCGAACCGGGTGACGAGCGCGGGCACGGTGAGCACCCCGCACACGGCGAGGGGCCGGACCAGCGTGGTGAGCACCAGAGGAGTCCCTTCCCGGCCGGGCCGGGTCCCATGGGAGCTCGGCCAGGCATCGCTGCATGGCCGAAGGTCTCGCCCACCGGCCACCTGGCCGGTCCCCACCACCGGAGAACACCGTGCTCTCAGCGTGTCGATGGTGGATGTTGTGGACTACTCCCCCTCGGGTACCGCTAGCCTGACACCGCTTCGACAGTTGCGCAAGTGACGAAATATGGAGACGGCCATGTTCGAGCCCACTGCGGCTCAGCTGCGGTCGGCGGCCGGGACGTTCGCGCTGCTGGCCAGCCCGGTCCGGCTGCACCTGGTCTGGCTGATCACCCACGACTCGTACGACGTGGGCACGCTCGCGGAGCGGGTCGGCACCGGCATCGCCACGGTCTCCCAGCACCTGAGCAAGCTGCGGCTGGCCGGCGTGATCTCCGCGCGCCGCGACGGCCGCCGGCAGCTCTACACCGTCGACGACCCACACGTGATCATGCTGATCCAGCAGATCTTCGACCACATCGCGCCGGACGGGACGCTCGCGCCCGACCCGCCGCTCAGCTGACGGCGGGTGCCGTCAGTCCTGGGGGACGGCGGCCTGCCGGCGGTCGAGCTCGGCGCGGTGACCGGCGGAGGTCCGGGCGACGCCCGGGGAGGATTCCCTCCCGGGTGTAGTAGCGCAGCGTGTCCAGGGAGAATCCGGACTCGCTGGCCGCCTCGGCCGGGGTGTACGTCCGCACGGAGCGACCCTACGGCGTGACCTCGAGCGACTCGGCGTGCGCCTTCAGCCGGGCCAGGGTCGTCGCGATGTGGTCGCCGTTGGCGCTGGCGCGGTCCTTCTCGCCGGTGATGAAGATCGCGACCGGGACGAACCAGCGCGGCATCCGCAGCCAGTTCGTCACGGTCACCCGGCAGCCCGCGGGCTCCGGCACGATCTCGTACTGCCAGCGGGAGATCGGCACGAAGAACGGCGTCCGTACGTGGTAGGCGAACCGGCGGCCCGGCTCGGCGTCGGTGATCTGCGCCTGCGTCCGCCACCGGCGCAGGCCGTTGCGGTTGGAACCGGAGAACCAGTTGCCGACGCCCGCGCCGGTCGCACCGCGGATCCAGCGCGCCCGGTAGAACTCCTCGGCGAACCCGGCCATCCGGATCGGGTCGCTGACCAGCTGGTACGCCGCCGCCGGCGAGACGTCGATGGCCACCTCACCGGTGGCGAGCGGTTTCACGCGGGCTGCCTCGCGATCAGGATCGTGTATCCCATAGTCCGTCCCCAGGCCGAACCACGTGGCCTGGCCCTCCTTGGTGCCCTCGAACAGCTCCTCGCCGAACTGGGCGATGTGCCCCGGGCGCCGTAGATCTCGGCGGTCTCAGCTGGAGTCCGGTTCGACCCACTCATGATATGTTCCTCCTGCCCAGGCGTCCGCGGTGCCATCCAGTATTTCCGGCGTGGTCACGGTGCGACATATTCGCCCGTGCGCGATACGTGGTGTAGCGGCCGGGTCGCAGCACCCGACCGTGGCCCACCGCTTCGGCGTCCTGACCGACGAACAGCGCGACCATGCCGCCGTGCACGGCCTGGAGGCCTGGCTGGTGGCCCACGGCATCCGCCCGATCCTCGGCACGAGCACCCTGGCCCAGCTGGACGGCGGCCTGGACGGCGCGGCAATTCAGCTGTCCGCGGACCCGACTCGCCCGCCTCCACGACGCCTAGGGGACGGTGCCGACGGCGAGGACGGCGCCCTGGGAGACGTAGCCGTCCGGCTGGTGCAGCGGGTGCTCCGGTGTGGCCGGATCGAGCAGCGACGTCCACTCCTGCGACAGGCCGAGGCTCACGGCCTGCCGGGCCAGCTGCGCGACGGACGGGCCGTAGAACCGCCACTCCGCCTCGGTGAGCGGGGCGAAGTGCTCGATCAGCACGGTCTGCTGCCGCACCCCGGTGAGCCCGGCGGCGGCGAGGTTCCGGTGCAGTCCGCGCGACCGCAGGAGCTGGCGGGCGTACGGGCTGACGGGGGCGGCGGCGCGGAAGAAGTCGGAGAACAGGTACGGGTCGCCGGGCTCCACCCGGATCAGGCTCGCGTCGATCTCCTTGACCGCGACCAGGCCGCCCGGGCGGACCACCCGGCGGAAGCCGGCGAGCGCGCGGGCGAGCGCGGCGTCGTCCAGGTACTGCACGGTGTTCGCGCACCAGATCGCGTCGAGACTGTCGTCCGGGTACGGCAGGTCGAGCAGGTCGCCGGCCTCGACCGTCACCGTGGGCAGATCGGCCGTCCGCTCCCGCGCCACGGCCACGTTCTCCGTGGCGAGGTCGATCGCCTGGACGCGGCCGGCCCGCTCGGCCAGCCGCGGCAGGAAGGCGCCGGTGCCGCAGCCGGCATCGAGGACCCGCCAGCCCGGCCGGATGCCGACGCTGTCGAGCAGCGCCCGGAACGTGTCGCGGCAGGCCTCGTGGTGGGCGTCGACGATCTCGGCCTCGGTGAAGTCCAGGCCGGTCGAGGTGCGGAAGCCCCAGGCGGTCGTCACGGTGCCACCACCGGGATTCGCGCCAGCCAGCCCGTCAGGGCGGCGGTCACCGCGTCCGGTGCCTCCAGCGGGGAGAGGTGGCCGACGCCGGGCAGTACGACGAGGCGGCCGGCCGGCAGCGCGGCGGCGACCCGTTCGACCTCCGCGCGGCTGACGAGCTCGTCCTCCTCGCCGACCAGCGCGAGCCCGGGGCCGGAGAACCGGGCGAGCTCGGCCGTCCCGTCGGCGCGGGACGCCGCCGCCCGCTGGCACCAGGCGACCGCGGCCGGGTCGACCGCCTCGGCCGCGGTCCGCACCGCCGCGGCCAGCTCGGGCCGGCGGTTGCGGGTGGTCGCGCCGACCAGCGCCGCGGCGGCCGCCGGTACGACGGTGGCGCGCGCCGCCGGGTCGGCCATCGCCGCGGCGAAACCGAGCCGGCGGTCGCGGTCGGCCGGCTCGTCGGGCTCGGCCCGGGTCGCCAGCAGGGCGAGCCCGCGGACGCGCTCGGGCGCCCGGCGGAGGAGGGCCAGCGCGACGTAGCCGCCCAGCGAGCAGCCGGCCAGCCACACCGGGCCGGCGTCGGCGCGGTCGAGCTCGGCCACCAGCTCGTCGACGAGCAGGTCCATGGACGGCGGCCCGTCCGGATGCGGCCGGTCGCCGTGCCCGCCGAGCGCGGGGGTCAGCACGCGGTGGCCGGCGGCGCCCAGCGCGGTCCGCTGGGCCGCCCACATCGCGGGCGGCGCCGCGAGGGCGTGCAACAGGACGATCACCGCCGCACCCCCGCGGGGACGCCGGCCCCGGCCCCGGCCTCGGCTGCGCCGGCTCCGGCGCCGGCCCCGGTCCCTGCTTCGGCTGCGCCGGCTCCGGCGCCGGCTTCGGCGGCGTGGACGAAGTCGAGCACGTGCCCGGGCACCCGGTCGCGCACCCAGGTGAGGAACACCGGCGCCGCCGGCATGTCCACCGGCACCAGCCGGATCCCGGGCGGCGCCACCTCCGACAGCGACGCCAGCGACAGGTGCACGGCGGCGCCCGAGCGCACCAGCGCCATCATCCCCGCGGTCGTCTCCAGCGCGTACCGCCGGTGGATCGGCCGCCCGGACGGCGTGGTGCGCGGCACGACCTCGTCCCAGACGTACCCGGGCATCGTGCCGGGACAGGCGAAGCCGTCGACGTCGGCGAGGTCGTCCAGCCGGAGCGTGGCGTGGCCGGCCAGCGGGTGCGTCTCGCCGACGACCAGCGCCCGCGCGTCGGTGCTCAGCGTCGCGCTGCGGTCCAGGTCCGGCTCGCGGACCAGGAACTTCGCGATCATGACGTCCAGCTCGCCGGCGCGCAGCAACCGGAACGGGTCGTTCACCGCGTACTCGTGCAGGGTGACCTCGGCCGGGGTGCGGCCGGCGGCGCTGACCAGCCCGGCGGCCAGCGCCGCCGAACCGTGGTAGCCGAGACGGATCGGCGGTGCGGTCACGGACTCTCCTCTGTGGACGGTGCGGGGTCAGGACGGCTCAGCCCGGCGAACGCGGTCAGCCGGCTCGGGTCGAACGGGTCCGGACCGACCCGCAGCGCGGTGAACGGGCCGGCGACGGCGCCGAGCCGCGGCGCCGGTCGCAGCACGACCTGGTCGCCGGGGTGGATCAGCCCGTCGAGCACGGCCTCGGCCAGCAGGTGGTGGATCGCGACGATCCCGTCCAGCAGGGTCCGCCCGGCGGTCGCGAGGTGCAGCTCGACCTCGCCGGCGGCGGTCGGGTCGCGGGTGAGGGCGTCCGCGAGCGGGACCGTGCCGGGGAAGGCCCGCAGCAGCCGCCGCAGCGGCTCGGTCCGTTCCGGTGGTCCCGGCTCGGTCCAGGCCGTCGATCCGTCCGGGCTGACCGACGCGAACCGGTGTCTGCCGGCCAGCCGCTCCGGGTCCCCGGCGAGGAACACGGTCCGGGTGAACGACCGCCGCCACTCCAGCGCCTCGTCCGGGGACAGCCCGCGCGCGTACGCGCAGGCGCCCGCCACCAGGACGGCCGGGTCGAACCGGCGCAGCACCACGACCGCGACCGTGCTCTCCGGCTCGACCGCGGCCGGGTCCGAGGCGAGGTCCGAGCCGGCCAGCTCGGGCCGGCAGGCCCGGATCCGCTCGTCCAGCGACTCCTGCAGCTGCTGCTGGTCCAGCGTCACGTGAACACCTCCGCGGCCAGCGCCTGGACGGGCGCGCGGGTGCGCCGGGCGAGCAGCTGCGACGTCAGCCGGTACGGGTCGACGTACCCGTCGGCGCCGACCTGCTCGTCCAGGTACGCCCCGGCGTCACCACCGCGGCCGGGCGCGGCCAGCAACTTCGCCGCCCGCTGCAGCGACCGGCGCAGCAGCGCCGGCCGGAACGACGTCTGGTCGCCCGGGCCGAGCATCGCGATGAAGTAGAGCCGCGTGCCGAGCCGGACCACCGGGTCCTCCCAGTCGTCGCCGATCGCCTCCAGCAGCGCGCCGGCCGTGTGCCCGCGCCAGTCGCCGTGCCGGGCCGAGCGGACCTTCCCCTCGATCGGCACCCGACCGACCGGCACCCGGTGCGCCCGGACCCCGAGCCGGCCGAGCACCCGCTGCAGCACCAGGTAGTCCTGCTCCAGCTCGGGGTCGTGCAGCAACACCACGTCGTCGTACCGGGAGTCGGCGCACAGCGGGACCAGCTCGCGCAGCGCGCACGCGAGGTAGTTCGGCCGGCCCTCCTCGGAGACCAGCCGGCGCAGCGGGATCCCGTCCGCGGTGGCGTCGAGGTAGACCGGCCCGCCGTCGGGCCGGGTGTCCAGGATCATCCCGACCGCGGCGACCCGGTCGATCGCCTCGGCCAGCTCCATCCCGGGCGGCTGGTGCTCGGTGAGGCCGGGGTCGTGCATGCCCAGCCGGCCGTAGGACTGCGCCCACAGCTCCAGCACCCGCGCACTGGCCGGGTGCACCCAGCCCTGCTCGACCGCGTCCAGGTACGGCCGGCAGGCGTCCACCGTCGGCCGCTCGCCGCAGCCGCGGAAGCCGACGTACAGCTCGCCGATGTCCTCCTCGCTGCGCTCCGACCAGTCGACGTCGCCGACGGTGCGGTCGAGGTGCTCCCAGAATCCGACGGTCTGCTCGGTCGGGTGGTACGTGGTCGGGCTGCACCGGTAGGTCACCTCGGCGACCCGGCCGGTGGCCCGGAACATCACGTCCGTCCACAGTAGACCCTTGAGGTGGCTCGGGGTCAGCGGCTTGGTCGGCGTCACGGTCACCGGCGCCAGCAGCACCCGGCGGGCCGGCTCAGCGGCGGGCATAGAGGCTCCCGAGCAGCTCGGCCCGGGTCGGCCCGGGCGCGGTGGGACCGCCCGCCGGGATCCGCAGCCCGGCGTACGCGCGCTCGGGCGGGGTCAGCCCCATCAGCACCCGGGTGACCGCGAGCCCGATCGCCGGGTCGCCCGCCACCGCCCGGCCCACCGCCCGCAGCGACCCCGGCGGCGGCTCCGGCGCCGGTTCGCCGGCCACCGCGGCCTGCCAGCACGCCGTCCGGTCGACACTGTCCACAGTGGCCTGTTCGTACCAGGGGGCGAGCAGGTCCTGCGTGATCGCGGCCGGGTCACCGCCGTCGAGGACGGCGTCGACGACCGCGTACGCGTGGGCCAGCGCGAGCGACATGCCGCGGCCGAAGATCGGGTCGGTGACGCAGGCGGCGTCGCCGACCGGCAGCAGCCCCGGGTACGGCGCGAGCGCGGCACCGCGCAGCACGTTCGGCGGGCAGGTGAGCACCCGGACGCCGGTCAGCGGCTCCGCGTCGGGCATCCAGTCCGCGACCCACGGCGTGTAGCGGGCCGCGGCGTCGAAGCCGGCCGGCTCCCGCAGCGGGTCCAGCGCGCGGTCGTCGGGCAGGGTGCCCAGCGCGATCGAGAACACCTCCCCGTCGGCCGGGTGCACGACGCCGGCGAACTGCTCGCCGACCACGCCGGCCGCGTTGCCGCGGTTGAGCGGGCCGAGTGCCCCGGCCCGCCGGTAGAACCGGGAGAACGCCCGCAGCCGGGTCGGGCTCCATCGGTCGGCCGCGGTCGCGACCCCCAGGTCCGCCAGCCAGCCGGCCGAGCAGGACCGCCGCCCGGTCGCGTCCAGCACCAGCTCCGCCGGCACCGCCGTCCCGTCGGCGAGCACGACGCCGGTGACCCGCCCGCCCGCGGCCTGCAGCCCGGTCACCCGGATACCCCGGCGGAGCTCGACGCCCGGCGCCGCGGCGACCACCCGGCGCAGCACGTCCTGCAGCACCGTACGGCGGCAGCCGAGCGCGACCAGGTCGGGACCCGGTCCGACGTCCAGCGGGGTGGCACCCGCCGCCAGCAGCGCGGCGAGCACCTCCGGCGCCCGGTCCCGCAGCACCGCCAGGCCCAGCGAGGTGAACGTGTGCGAATGGCCGGCCTGCGGCAGCGCCGGTCCGTCCGCAGTGGACCGATCCAGCACGAGCGTGGGCACGCCGCGACCGGACAGTGCGAGCGCCGCCGCGAGCCCGGCGATGCTGCCGCCGGCCACGACGACTCGGCCGGTCATTCCCGGACGCCCCGCACGAAGAACACCCGCCGCACGCCGGTCTCGCTCCGCGGCGGCACCGGGTCCGGCCAGCGGCCGAAGTCGGCGTCCGGCTCTCCCGGCTGGACCGCGGTGGCCGCGAACCCGTGCCGGGCGAACAGCGCCTCCGGCTCGTCGCTGCCGAACAGCCAGGGGCAGCCCCAGCCGGCGAAGACGTCCAGCAGCCCGCGCATCGACGGCGCGGTGAGGGCGGCGGCGTTGACGATGTCGGCGGCGACCGGGCTGCCCGGTGCGGTGATCGCGGCGACCCGGGCGAGGATGCGCTCGGCGTCCGGTCCCGGGATGTAGTACAGCAGGCCCTCCAGCAGCCACACCGACGGCGCCGCCGGGTCGTAGCCGGCCGCGATCAGCGTGTCCTCCCAGTCCGGTTCGACCAGGTCGGCGCGGACGGCGGTCCGCCGCACCCGCGGCTCCGCGTCGCCGAGCCTCTCCTCTTTCCAGTCGAGGACGGCCGGGCGGTCGACCTCGAAGACCCGGACGTGCGCCGGCCAGTCCAGCCGGTACGGCCGGGAGTCCATGCCCGCCGGAGCCAGCACGACCTGCGCCGGGGCGTCGTCGCCGGACACGACCGCGGTGATCCAGTCGTCGAGCAGCCGGGTCCGGATCGCGTTGTAGTCCGGGGTGCTCGGCAGCGTGCGGGCGGTGTCCTTGGGGAACGTCGCGGCCCGGACCTCGGCCAGCAGGGCCGGGCCGTCCTCGCCGGCCAGCGCCTCCGCGTACGGGTCGTCGTAGAGGTGGTCCGGCCGGCGGCTCTCGGCCGCCCGCAGCGCCGCGGTCAGCAGCGCGGTCCGCTCGACCGCGTCCAGCTCGGTGGTGCCCCTCATGACCCGCTCCCGTCGCCGACCAGCCGTGTCCACGCCGCCGGGTCCCGCCAGAACACCCGGTCCTTCACCTGCGCCGGCCGCGCGCCCGCGGCGACCCGCTCGTGCCAGTCGCGCAGGAAGGCCTCGCCGTCCAGCGCCCGCACCTGCGCGGCACCCAGCCGGCCCGCGGTCCGCGCATCCCGGTAGCCCGCCGATCCGGCCGTCAGCGCCGCGTCCAGCCGGTCGGCGAACGCGCCGGTCTCGGCGGCGGTCCAGGGTCCGCGGGTCGCGACCGCCACCTCGTACGCGTGACCGTCCGTTGTGGACACCGGGCGGCAGCCGGCGTTGCGGACCTCCATGCCGCCCGCCTCCAGCGCGGTCGCCAGCGCCCGTACCACCTGGGACTCGCGCAGCCGCTCGCCGGCCACGTCGGAGGTGTCGGCCCGGCCGGCGTACGCGAGCCGCGGCACGCCGCCGGTGGTGTCCGCGACCCGGACGACGTCGCCCACCGCGTACCGGTAGAGGCCGCCGACATGGCTGAACACCACCTGGTAGTCCCGGCCGGCGGTGAGGTCGGCGAGCCCGAGGGTGGCCGAGTCCGGCCGCAGCTCCTCGTCGGCGTCGACGAACTCGTACGCGGCCGCGGTCACCACCGGGCTGCCGGCCGAGCCGTGCCGGTCCAGCGGCACCGCCACCGGACCCTCGGACGCGGCGACCGGGGCCGGCAGCACGCTCACGCCGATGCCGAACTCCTCCCGCAGCCGCGGCAGGTAGAGCGACGCCAGCCCGGTGGTCCAGCAGAAGATCGCCTCGACGTCCGGCCAGACGTGCGCCGGCAGCAGCGGGTCGTACCGGGCGGCGAGCGCCTCGAGCTCCCGGGCGCGGCCCGGGTCCGCGGGCGTGTCCGCGGTGCCGTCGGCGATCTCCTGGACCAGCCGCGGCCACCACAGCCGCAGCTGGTACGGCACGGCGGCGACCATCGCCGGGTTGATGCCGATCAGCCCGCGCACGTCGCCGGCGACCGCGGCCCGCAGCCGCAGGTAGGTCTTCTCCAGGTGGTCGTCGTTCGCGACCGGCCCGGGCAGCGTCGCCCACGGCGCCCAGGTGCCGGGCTCGGCCGACTGCGGCTCGCCGAACCGGGCACCGAGGTCGACCTGGCTGGCGCCGAGGTGCTCCCGCCCGGATGCGGTCCGGGCGACCGCGGGCCGCGGGTCGTGCTTGAGGTTGAGCATCCGGTCGGGCAGCCCGGTCGTCCGCGGGTGCCGCTCGGCCAGCGGCGCCCAGGCCGCGAAGTAGAACGGGAAGAAGCTGGTGCGCATGAACCGCGCGGTGACCGGCACCTTCTTGTGCGCGCCGGTGCTGCCGCTGCTGGTGAAGTAGAGGACCGGGTCCTCCTCGGTGAGCACGCCGTGCTCGCCGGCGGCGGCCCGCTCGATCCACGGCGCCAGCCCGGAGTAGTCCCGGATCGGCACCGCCTTGCGGAAGTCGTCCAGCGTGCGGACCGCGGCGAGGTCGTGCTCGCGGCCGAACGCGGTGTCCGCGTTCGCGGCGAGCAGGTCGGCGAGCACGGCGTCCTGCGCGGCCGGC
This sequence comes from Mycobacteriales bacterium, assembly GCA_035995165.1. Taxonomy (NCBI): domain Bacteria; kingdom Bacillati; phylum Actinomycetota; class Actinomycetes; order Mycobacteriales; species Mycobacteriales bacterium. Next base: position 2,474 of record DASYKU010000051.1, on the reverse strand, counting down.
ACGTCGGCGAGCGCGGCGGCCAGCCGGGCCCGCTCGGCGAAGACCCGCTCCCGGTAGGCACCTTCCCGGTCCGGCGGCGGCTCAGGCTGCGACATCGAGGACCTCCTCCTGGCTGTACAGCGCGGCCCGGACCGCGGCCACCGTGGCCGACAGGTCGGGTTGGACCGGGACCGTCACCACCGGCAGCCCGGTGACCTCTTCGCGCATCGCGGCGGCCAGGTCCCGCTGGTACGCGAGGAAGGACGCGCGCTCGTACCGCTCGCCGTAGTGCTCGAGGATGTTGGCCGTGCCGCCGCGGCGCCAGGCCTCCTCCGGCGGCACGTCCAGCCAGACCACGAGGTCCGGCTGCGGGAACCCGCGCCACCAGTCCAGCGCGGCGTCGGCGCAGCCGAGCAGCCGGCACTTGGCCAGGATCTTGTAGTAGTACGAGTCGACCAGCGTGTCCCGGCCGGCCGGGTCGTTCTCCATCACCCGGTCCCGCAGGTGCACGACGCCGCCCTGCAGGAGCGACATGGCGAAGTCGGGCGAGTACGCCGGGCGCGGGCCCCGTAGCGCCGTCAGCACGTCGCGGACCACCAGCCGCCGCAGCGCCGGCACGGCCCGGTGCCGCGGCCCGGCCAGCTCGTCGTCCAGGCCGATCGCCCGCAGCCGCTCCGGCTCGGCGGCCGTCAGGGCGGTCAGCACCGACGTCTTCCCGGCACGGTCCGGACCCAGCAGCACGGTGAAGCCTCGGCGCACGGCGTCCTCCCTCGACTCGGCGTTGCCCGCTGTCCGGGCGCGTCCTACCGGTCCGACCTACCCGCCCTGGGCAGCATCGGACGGCAGTTACGCTTCCGGCAAGGAAGGCCGCAATCTCGGAGAATCGGCTCGGGTCGGGACAATGGACAAGTCATTTCCCCGATGCCGGTCTCGCTGGATCTCCCGCGACCCGCGAGGCATACCTGGCGAGGTGCAACGCCGCCCGCCGGGCGGAGTTGGCGCCGAGGCGTGCTCATGCCGCGCTGAGCGCGCTCCTCGCCTGTCCGAGCCTTGTGCCGAAGGGTGCAGGCTCATGGCTGGCGGGCCTGCGTGCCACAGCGGTGCGGGGCCGCGTTCAGTGAACCGGCAGGACTTCGAAGGCCGGGTGTTTGCCGACGATCGCGTGGATCTGCGCGTCGCTGGAGTCCGGTCCGACGCCGTCGAAGAACACTCCGACCTCGACCTTCCACCGCTTCAGGTAGGCGCGCAGCACCGGCACCTTCTCCTGGTCGGATAGCTCGCGACCGCGGAATGCCTCTGTGCGCTTGCCGACGCGCAGCTCGCCGGTCCCGGCGGCACGCAGGTTGCGCACCCACTGGCCCTCGCCCCGCGCCGAGACCAGGTAGCGGCGCCCGTCGTGGTGGAGCAGGTTCACCGGCGTCGTCCGCCATGCGCCGCTGGTTCGACCCTTCACGGCCAGAATCCGTGAGCCGAGGATGCTCACTCCATGGCGGGTCAGGAACGCGACGGCTCGGTTGAAGACGTTGCGGGTCAACCACCCCGGAGCGCGGTAATGAGCAGGCACCATCTCAGTTTCCCCCTGACCCGCCCTGCGGCACCTGCCGGGTCTCCGCAGCACGCCGGCCAGCCGCCGGACCGGGAAGGTGTTGGTCAGCGGGGTCGCCGCCACGTCGATGCCGATGCAGCCGTCCAGGCCGGGGTCCGGCGTAGCTCGGTCTCAACGCCCTCGCCGCCGAAGGGTCGAGGACGCACCTGAGATCGACGGCAGCGCATACGGAAGGGTGGTGGTCGACGCCGAGCTGACGAAGTCATCCTGAGGAGGAATCCATGACCGCTAGCCCACTCCCCTCACCGCTGCCGCCGCGGGCGGTCGTGGCGGTCCTGCGCGCACCCACCGCCGAGCACTTCGTCCCCGCGTCGACGGTGCTGTGGGATGCCGGCATCCGCTGTTTCGAGTACACGCTCACCACCGAGGGCGCCCTGGACGCGCTGGTCGAACTCCGCGAGCTGCTGCCGGAGGCACTCGTCGGTGTCGGCACCGTGCGCACCGCGGACCACCTCCGGGCCGCCAGCGACGCCGGCTCGGAGTTTGCAGTCAGCCAGATCTTCCTTCCCGAGCTGGTGGAAGCGGCGCGGGAGCATCGAATCCCGTTCGTTCCGGGTGCACTGACCCCGACCGAAGTGGTCACCGCCTGGAACGCGGGCGTGCCGATGGTGAAGGTGTCCCCGATCGGCCCCCTCGGCGGGGTGACCTACCTGCGGGAGTTGCGTGGCCCGCTTCCGGACGTGGCGTTCATGCCGACCGGTGGCGTCACCTTGGAGGCCGCGGCGCAGTACCTCGACGCCGGTGCCGCTGCCGTGGGCGTCAGCGGTGCGCTCCTCGGGGACGTCCTGCTCGGCGGCGATCTTTCCGCTCTGGCAGCTCGTACCGAACGGCTCGTGTCGATCGTCGACGGGCGGCGCACGTCATGACACCTCCGACGATCGTCAGATCC